>NZ_JBEXTT010000009.1:0-269257 GCF_040614155.1 Nocardiopsis sp. NPDC006139 | reverse complement strand
ATCGGGGACACGATCCGGGTGTCGCTGTCGGCGCCGCCGGCCGAGGAGGTCAAGGTCGGCACCCAGATCCTGGAGTCGCTGGGGTTGCGCGAGCGGGGGCTGGAGATCGTCTCGTGCCCCAGTTGCGGGCGGGCGCAGGTGGATGTGTACACGCTGGCGGAGGAGGTCACCGCCGGGCTGGAGGGCCTGGAGGTGCCGCTGCGGGTGGCGGTGATGGGCTGCGTCGTCAACGGTCCGGGTGAGGCGCGTGAGGCGGATCTGGGGGTGGCCTCGGGCAACGGCAAGGGGCAGATCTTCGTCAAGGGCGAGGTGATCAAGACGGTGCCGGAGTCCAAGATCGTGGAGACGCTGATCGAGGAGGCCATGCGGATCGCCGAGGAGATGGGCGAGGCCGGGGTCGAGCCCGGCGAGCCCACCGTCGCCGTCGCAGGCTGACACCCGCCCCACACTCACACCACGGCCGCGCCCCACCGGGCGCGGCCGTTCGTGTTCCCCCGTCCGCCGCAGGCGGCTGCCTGCCACGCGTGCTCATTGCGGCCGCGCCCCTACCGGGGCGCGGCCGTTCGTGTTCCCGCGCCCGATGGGGGAGCCCTGGCGGTGTCGTCCCGGCCCGCGCGGACCGGGACGGGGCGGCGCCGGGCGGCGGGACCGTTCGGGAAGGGGAGTTTCCCGTATACGTGCAGGTCACCCGTGTGTCATCACACAGCGTGATTTAATGTGGCATCCATCACGTCGATGTGCGTTTTCTTGCGCTGGGACGCATGTTCCGCGCGCGCATTCCGGATAGACGCAATGAATGTGGGTCATGTTACCCAGGTAACGCGGCTACCGTTGCTGAGGGCATTTTCCCTCCGTTAACGGACAGGGGAGCGCCCGTCCCCCCACACCGCACCCCACCCGGGGCTCCTCAGCGTGCCCGCGTCCGGGGAGCGGTGTGCCCGCGTATGAAACGAGGAGTGACACGTGGTCGACCAGAAGACCCCCGCGGACGCCCCCGGGGTGCCCGCGCGCCCGGGCGGTGCGCCCGCGCTTCGGGAGCGCCTGACCAGGCGCAAGCCGGTGGAGAAGCTCGTCGCCGAGACCGAGGGCGCCGCGGGCGCCGGCCTGCGGCGGCACATGGGCTTCTGGCAGCTGTCCATGATCGGCATCGGCGCGACCCTGGGCACCGGCATCTTCGTGGTCCTGGGCGAGGCCGTGCCCGTCGCCGGCCCGGCCGTCATGATCTCGTTCGTGCTGGCGGGCGTCACCGCCCTCTTCTCCGCCCTGGCCTACGCCGAGATGGCGGGCATGATCCCGGCCTCCGGCTCGGCCTACTCCTACAGCTACGCCACCATCGGCGAGTTCATGGCGTGGATCTGCGGCTGGTGCCTGATGCTCACCTACGGCGTCTCCGTGGCCGCCGTCGGCGTGGGCTGGGGGCAGTACATCAACGAGCTGCTGCACCTGACCACCGGCCTCTCCCTGCCGCCCGCCGTCCTGGCCGGGCCGATGGAGGGCGGGCTGGTCAACCTCCCGGCCGCCATCGTCGTCCTGCTGTCGATGTTCGCCCTGCTCGCCGGGGTGCGCGAGAGCAGCCGTGTCAACGCCGTGATGGTCACCATCAAGATCGGCATCCTGGTGATGTTCGTGGCCATCGCCGTCACCGCAGTCCAGGACGGCAACTTCGCCCCCTTCATGCCCATGGGCATGGCGGGCGTCAGCGCCGCGGGCGCCACCCTGTTCTTCTCCTACATCGGGTTCGACTCGGTCTCCACCGCCAGCGAGGAGGCCAAGAACCCGCAGCGCGACCTGCCCCGCGCGATCATGTTCTCGATGATCCTGGTGACCGCCATCTACTGCCTGGTGGCCTTCGCCGCGGTCGGCGCGCTGAACTGGACCGACTTCGTCGACGGCGAGACCTCGCTGGCCGGCATCCTCACCCGGGTCACCGGCACCCCGATCTGGGCCGTCATCTTCGCCGCGGGCGCCGTCCTGGCCCTGGCCAGCGTCGTCCTGGTGGTCCTCTACAGCCAGACCCGCATCCTCTTCGTGATGTCGCGCGACGGCCTGATCCCCAAGGCGTTCTCCAAGGTCGACGCCAAGGGCACCCCGCGCCTGAACACCGTCATCACCTCGGTGCTGATCGCCGTCCTGGCCGCGTTCATCCCGCTGGGCCCGCTCGCCGACGCCACCGCCATCGGCACCCTGTTCGCGTTCGCCCTGGTGAACGTGGCCGTGCTGGTGCTGCGCCGGACCCGCCCCGACCTGCCCCGCGCCTTCCGGGTGCCGGGCGCTCCGGTCACCCCGGTCCTGGGCGTCCTGGCCTGCGCCTACATGGTGGCCAGCATGGGCGCGAGCGTGTGGATCGCGTTCGGCGCGTGGCTGGCCGTGGGCCTGGTGGTCTACTTCGGCTACAGCATGAAGCGCTCCGCGCTGGAGGCCGAGGACACCGTCGAGGTCCGCTCCTGAGCCGAGACGGAGCCCACGGAGGGGGTCGGGATTCCCGGCCCCCTCCGCCGTGTTCCAGGGGTGGGCGCCGCCGGGGCCGACGCACGTGTTCGGTGCATATGTGCACACAGACGCAAAGAAACACATCAATGCGTCGAAAATACGCAAAGCATCTGATGTGCGACGCACACTTCGGACGGGTGCCGCCGCCTAGAGTGGACCCGGCCTCGCAGCCGCCCCACCAGCGGCGATGAGACCCCCGACCCCGCGGCGACGGCGCCGCGGACACCAGACCCGAGGGACGGAGGAGCGGATGGCACGGCGGACCCTGCGCGTGGCCCTGGACCAGGGCACCGGCCGCAGCGGCGACCCCGCCGACGCCCTGGCCCGCCTCTCCGACCGGGCGCGCGCCGCCGCCGACGCGGGCGCCGACCTGCTGATCGGCCCCGAGATGTCGCTGACCGGCTACAACATCGGCGCGGACGTCGCCCGCCTGGCCGAGCCCGTCGACGGGCGGCTGGCCGCCCAGGTCGCACGGATCGCCGCCGACACCGGTGTCGCGATCGTCCACGGCTTCCCGGAGCGGGACGGGGACGCGGTGTACAACACCGTCCTGCTCACCGGCCCGGACGGCGCCCGGCTGGCCGCCTACCGCAAGACCCACCTGTTCGGCGACCTCGACCGCGGCGCCTTCGCCCCCGGGGACACCCCGGTGGTCCAGGCCGACCTGAACGGCGTCCGCCTGGGGCTGCTGGTCTGCTACGACGTCGAGTTCCCCGAGCCCGTGCGCGCCCACGCGCTGGCCGGGACCGAGCTGCTCGTGGTGCCGACCGCCCTCATGCTGCCCTACACCGACGTGCCCGCCCGCATCGTCCCGGTGCGGGCGCTGGAGAACCAGATCCACCTGGCGTACGTGAACCGCTGCGACACCGAGGGCGACCTGCGCTACGCGGGCCGCAGCGCCCTCGTCGCCCCCGACGGCACCGAGACCCTGCGCGCCGGGGCCGGCGAGGAGCTGCTCGTCGGCGACGTCGACCTCGGCGCCATCGCCCGCGCCCGCGAGGGGCAGTCCTACCTGGACGACCGCAGGCCGGGGCTGTACGGCTCCCTGAGCCGCGACCGGGCCCGCACCCGCTAGACCCACGGCCGTTCCCGGCCGCACCGCCACCACCGCCACACCGACCCTGGAGGGGATTCATGACGTCTGCCGTGCCCACGGCCGCCGGCACCGGCCCGGTGCAGGACCCGCCGCTGAACATGTGCGGACCGGACTTCCCGTTCGCCTACGACCGGTACCTCGAGCACCCCGCCGGGCTCGGGCAGATCCCGGCGGAGCGGCTCGGGACCGAGGTGGCGGTCATCGGCGGCGGCCTGTCGGGCATCGTCACCGCCTACGAGCTCATGAAGATGGGGCTGCGGCCGGTCGTGTACGAGGCCGACCGGATCGGCGGCCGCCTGCGCACCGAGCGCTTCCCCGGCGTCGACGAGGAAGAGGTCGTCGCCGAGATGGGGGCCATGCGCTTCCCGCCCTCCTCCACGGCGTTCTGGCACTACGTGGACCGGGTCGGGCTGCGCACCGAGCCGTTCCCCAACCCGCTCGCCCCCACCACCCCCAGCACCGTCGTCGACCTCAAGGGCGAGTCGCACTACGCGACCACCCTGGCCGACCTCCCTGAGGTGTACCGCGAGGTCGCCCGCGCCTGGGAGCGGACCCTGGAGGACGGGGCGCAGCACTCCCGGATGCAGCGCGCCATCCGCGAGCGCGACGTCGCGACCCAGAAGGAGATCTGGAACGAGCTCGTGGAGAAGCTCGACAACCAGACCTTCTACGGATTTTTGTGTGATTCTCCGGCTTTCGCTTCCTTCCGCCACCGTGAGATCTTCGGACAAGTGGGATTCGGCACCGGTGGCTGGGACACCGACTTCCCGAACTCCATCCTGGAGATCCTCCGGGTCACGTACACGGGCGCGGACGACGACCACATGGGCATCATCGGCGGTGTCCAGCAGCTTCCCCAACGGCTCTGGGAGGACGCCCCGGACAAGCTCGTCCACTGGGCGCAGGGCACGACTCTGGCGAAGCTGCACGCGGACGGTCCGCGCCCGGCCGTCACGGCCCTTCGCCGCACCGCGGCGAAGGGCTCGGCGGCGGGCAACATCACCGTGACGGACGCGTCGGGCTCCACCCGCACCTACGCCGCGGCGGTGTTCACCGCGCAGAGCTGGATGATGCTGTCCAAGGTCGACTGCGACGAGTCGCTGCTGCCGATCGACCACTGGACCGCGATCGAGCGCACCCACTACATGGAGTCCTCCAAGCTGTTCGTGCCGGTGGACCGGCCGTTCTGGAAGGACAAGGACCCCGAGACCGGGCGCGACGTCATGAGCATGACGCTCACCGACCGGATGACCCGCGGCACCTACCTGCTGGAGGGGCCGGACCCCGACGGGCCCGCCGCCATCTGCATGTCGTACACCTGGTGCGACGACTCGCTGAAGTGGCTGCCGCTGTCCCCGAACGAGCGCCTGGAGGTCATGCTGGCCTCGCTCGCCAAGGTGTACCCGGGCGTGGACATCCGCTCGCACATCACCGGCGACCCGGTCACGGTGTCGTGGGAGGACGAGCCCTACTTCATGGGCGCCTTCAAGGCCAACCTGCCGGGGCACTACCGGTACCAGCGCCGCCTGTTCACGCACTTCGCGCAGGACTCGCTGCCGGAGGAGTACCGCGGACTGTTCCTGGCCGGCGACGACGTGTCCTGGACGGCCGGCTGGGCCGAGGGCGCGGTGCAGACGGCGCTCAACGCCGTGTGGGGGGTGATGCACCACCTCGGTGGCGCCACCGACCCGACGA
Source organism: Nocardiopsis sp. NPDC006139 (assembly GCF_040614155.1). Taxonomy (NCBI): domain Bacteria; kingdom Bacillati; phylum Actinomycetota; class Actinomycetes; order Streptosporangiales; family Nocardiopsidaceae; genus Nocardiopsis; species Nocardiopsis sp. NPDC006139. The sequence goes on along the minus strand of NZ_JBEXTT010000009.1, from coordinate 263,976 downwards.
ACCCGGGCCCGGGCGACGAGTTCGACGAACTCGCGCCGGTGGCCCTGCCCGAAGGCTGAGGTCAGGGGAGACCTCTGCGACAGGACCGGTGGGCGCGCGGAACCGCGAACCCCGCGCGCCCGCGCACCGGTCCGTCGCGAGCCGATGGGAACGTGCACCCCGGGGCTATGGGGATGGCCCCGGGGTGTTCCCGTGCCCGGACCCGGCCGCTCAGCGCAGGGTGAGCGGGGTCTCGGAGTCCAGACGGGTGAGCTTCTCCGGATTGCGGACGTAGTACAGGCCGGTGATCAGGCCGCCCTCGACGCGGGCCGCCATGATCCCGTCGAACTCGCCGTCCAGGTGGATGGCCAGCGCGGGGTGGCCGTTGACCATCGTGGCCCTGCCGGTGACCGCCGAGCCGACCTTGCGCAGGCCCCCCATGGTCGCCCGGACCACCCGGTCGGCGCCGACGATCGCGTTCGGCACGGCCCGCTTGATGCCGCCGCCGTCGCCCACGAGGACGACGTCGGGGGCGAGCACGTCCATCAGGCCCTGGAGGTCCCCGGTCTCGAAGGCACGCCGGAACGAGTCCAGCACCGCCCGGCCCTGGTCGGGCGCGACCGTCTCGCGCGGGCGGCGGGCGTCCACGTGGCGCCGGGCCCGGTGGGAGATCTGGCGGACCGCCGCCGACGTCTTCCCGACGGCCGCCGCGATCTCGTCGTAGCCGAGGCCGAAGGCCTCCCGCAGCACGAACACGGCGCGCTCGGTGGGCGACAGCGTCTCCAGGACCAGCATGAGCGCCATCGACACGCTCTCGGCGAGCTCGACGTCCTCGGCCACGTCGGGCGAGGTGAGGAGGGGTTCGGGCAGCCAGTTGCCGACGTAGGACTCGCGGCGGCGCTTGAGCGTGCGCAGGCGGTTCAGGGCCTGGCGGGTGGTGATCCGGACCAGGTAGGCACGCGGTTCGCGGACCTGCTCCCGGTCGACCTCGGCCCAGCGCAGCCAGGTCTCCTGGAGGACGTCCTCGGCGTCGGCGGCGGAGCCGAGCATCTCGTAGGCGACCGTGAACAGCAGGTTGCGGTGGGAGACGAAGTCCTCCGTCGCCGGATCGGCCCGCCGCTCCCGCCCGGTGTCCTCCACGGTCCTCATCCCTTCACGGGCTCGGTGGCGGAGCGCTGCCGGAGCAGGCGCTCGCGGTGGCCGCCGTCCCCGAACCGCACCCGGCGCTCGCCGGGCCTGCGCGCCTCGTCGGACAGCTGCCCGACGATGCCCCGGCAGATGTACTCCTTGATCCTCCCACCGGCCCGGCCGGAGATGTGGGCTCCGCGGGCGACGTCGTTGCGGTGGGCGATCTGGAAGATACCGGTACGGCGGCCGAGGCTGATGCACTGGGCGGCGAACATGACGGTCAGGGGCTCGGGCGCCCGCCCCTCGATCCGGGCGAGCACCGTGTCGGCGGCCTGCGGGCCGGACTGGACGGCCGCCTGGCAGCTCATCCGGACGGGGAGGCCCGACGGCGCGGCGGCGTCGCCGGTGGCGACGATGTGCGGGCTGTCGAGGCTGGTGTAGGTCTCGTCGGTGAGCAGGCGGCCCTCGGCGTCGGTGCTCAGGCCGCTGTCGCGGGCCAGGCGCGGGACGGAGAAGCCGGCGGCCCACACGGTGACCGCGCTGGGCAGTTCCCGGCCGTCGGCGAGGCGGACGGAGGCGTCGGTCACGGCGGTCACCCGGGAGCCGGGGCCGTCGAGGACGGTGACGCCCAGGGCCGCGAGGCGGCGGGCGACCGAACGGCGGCCGCGCGGGTGCAGGTAGGGGCCGAGCAGGCCGCCGCAGGCCAGGGTGACGGGGTGCCCGGTGGCCTCGGCCAGCTCGGCGGCGGCCTCGATCCCCGTGGGGCCGCCGCCGACCACGGTGACGGGCGCCGCCGCCGGGGCCGCGTCCAGGACACGCTTCAGGGCGCGGGCCTCCTCCAGGCTGGCGAGGGGGTGCGCGAACTCGGCGGCGCCGGGGACGCCGGCTACGGCGCTGGAGCTGCCGACGGCGTAGACGAGGTGGTCGTAGTGGAGCGGATCCCCTGCGGCCAGTTCGACGGTGCGCGCGGCCGCGTCGATCCGCGTGGCCGTGTCGACCACCAGCCCGACGGCGGGGGCGAGCACGTCGGCGTAGTCGACGACGGCCCCGTGGGTGTCGGCGGCCAGCTGGTGCAGGCGGATGCGGTCGACGAAGGCGGGTCGCGGGTTGACCAGGGTGACGGCGAGGTCGGTGCGCCGGGTGAGGCGGTTGGCGGCGAGGACGCCGGAGTATCCGCCGCCGATGACGACGACTCGGGTGTTCGCGGTCATGGTGTCTCCTCCGTTTTCAGCGGGTCGACCACAGGACACCGGCGGCCCGCGGTCTGTGACACCGTGCCGGGGGATCCGCGGCACCGGACCGGAAAAAAGGGACGGGGGCGGCGCCACGCCGCCCCCGCCCCGCCGGGCCCGGAGTCACATCCCGGGGCCGCCGGGACGTGTGCCCACCGCGAAGCGGGTGCGGGCCGTCGCCCGCAGGCCCTCCCGGGTCACCGCGGGTTCGAGGAGGGCGAAGGCCCTCTCCCGGAACTCCTCCAGCAGGTCGGCCGGCAGCCTCTCGTAGAAGGACCGGACGTTGACCGTCCAGGTCCACTCCCACCAGGCGGAGACGTCGGCGAAGACGAACTCCGAGTCCTCCTCCACCACCCGCACGTCGGCGAACCCCGCGTCGGCGAGCAGCCTCCCGGTGTCCATGCCGAAGGCCGGCCTGCGCCCGGCGGCCGTCCCGGCGCGCAGCGCGAACGAGCGGAACAGCTCTGACAGGGCCGCGCGGTCCCCCGGCATGAGCTCCCGCATGGGAACGGAGACCCCGCACCGCCCGCCGGGGCGCAGCGCGCGCAGGAAGCCGCGTGCCGCGGACCCCGGGTCGGGCATGAGGAACAGCGCGAACGCGCACAGCACCCTGTCGTAGGAGCCTTCGGCGACGGTGAGCGCCTGGGCGTCCATCCGGGCCGCCGTGGCGTTCGCCGTGCCCCGCCCGGCGATGTCGGCGGCCAGCTGCGCGACCATGCCCTCGGACAGGTCCACCCCGTGCACGGCACCCGCCGGGCCCACCCGCTCGGCCGCCGGGAACAGGCAGGCCCCGCGGCCCGCGGCCACGTCGAGCACGCGCTCCCCCGGCAGGGGGTCGACCAGGTCGACCAGGCGGTACCCCAGTACGGCGAAGTGGCCGACGTGCGGGTCGTATCCGGCGGCGCACCTGTCGTACACGGAGTCCCACGTGGTTGTGGTCATCGGCGCCGCTCCCCCCGCGCCAGTTCCGCCAGCCCCTCCGAGACCGTCTCGGCGACCGTGTCGATGTCCTGCCGGGTGTGCGCGGTGCTCAGGAACCAGGGCTCGGCGGGCACGGGGTGGAAGTACACGCCCCGGCGCTGGCAGGCCGTCTGGAGGAGCCGGTGCCCGGCCTCGTCCACCTCGCCGGTCGCGGGGTCGGTGAGCGCCACCGACATCATCGAGCCGACCCGGCCGATCCGCGCGGTGCGCCCGGCGCCGTCGACGGCCTCGCGCACCCGCGCCTCGGCGTGGGCGCCGATCCCGTCCAGTTCGGTGTACAGCGCCCCCGCCGACCGGATCTTGGCCAGCGTCGCGGCCACCGCCCGCAGGGCCGCGTGGTTGCCCGAGTAGACCCCGGCGTGGAACGCCTCGTACCGGGCCAGCGGCTCCATCACCTCGCGCGACCCCCCGAAGGCCGCGACGGGGAACCCGCCGCCCATCGCCTTGGACACCACGGTCAGGTCGGGCACGACGCCGTACAGCTCCTGGCCGCCGCCCCGGGCGACCCGGAAGCCGGTGATCACCTCGTCGAAGACCAGCAGTGCGCCGTGCTCGCCGGTCAGGCGGCGCAGCAGCTCCAGGAAGCCGGCGTCGGGCACGACCACGCCGTCGTTGGCCAGGACCGGCTCGCACATCACCGCGGCCAGTTCGGCCCCGTGGTCGGCGAACACCTTCTCCACCGCTGCCGCGTCGTTCCAGGGGGCCTGGAGGGTGTGCTCCATCGCCTCCGGGATCATCCCCGCAGCCCCCGGGGCGGGTCGGCGGCCGTCGCCCCCGCGCGACCGCAGGAGCGTCTCGCTCCAGCCGTGGTAGTGGCCCTCGAAGGTCAGCACGAGGGTCCGGCCGGTGACCGCGCGCGCGAGGCGCACCGCCGACATCAGCGCCTCGGTGCCGGAGTTGGCGAACCGGAGCCGTTCGACGCCGGGCACCAGCTCCGCCACCAGCCCCGCCGCCTCCCGGTCGATCCGGTGCGGCAGCCCGGTCATGTGCCCGCGGCCGAACTGGGCGGCGATCTGCGCGGTCACGTCCGGGTCGGCGTAGCCGAACAGGTGGGGGCCGTAGCCCATGTTGACGTCGATGAGCTCGTTGCCCTCGATGTCGCGGACCCGGCAGCCGGAGGCCGAGTCCACGACGATCGGCTCGATGATCCCGCGGGCCCGCATGTTGCTGCTGACGCCGCCCGCCACGAACCCGTGGAGGTCGGCGTAGGCGGCCTGGTTGGACAGTCCCGTCCTGGGGCCGTCGATGGTGGTCATCATGGTCCTTTCCGTCACGTGGTCAAGGTGTCGCCATGGAGTGGAACCGGTCGGGGGAGAAGGGGGTGAGCAGGTCCGGGCGCCGTCCCGAGGAGATCTCGTCCGCGACCAGGCGGCCCAGGAGCGCTCCGAGCGTGGCACCGCTGTGCGTGACGGCCTCGTAGTAGCCGGGCACGGCGTCCAGGAAGCCCACGCTGGAGCCCCCGTCCGCCGGGAAGGCCCTGATGCCGACGCGGACCGCGGTGGGCCGGGTGCCGCGCAGGGCGGGCAGGACGCGGCCCGCCCGCTCGATCAGGTCCCGGACGGGGGAGTCGAGCGGTTCCCCGGACGGCCCGGCCAGCCGGGCGTCGACCCCGTCCGAGCGGACCCGCACGCCGTCGGGGCCGGCGGGCCGGACGCTGACGTCCGGGCCGAGCAGCATGGCGTCCACGCCGCCGGGCAGGGGCAGGTCCGCCAGCAGCCCCGGGGTGGGGGCCAGGGCCAGAGGGCCGCCGACGAGGCCGGCGACCTCCTCGGCCCCCGCGCCCGCCGCGTTGACCACCGTCCCGGCGTCCACCCGGCCGCCGTCGGCCAGGGCGACGCCGCACACCGCGCCCGCGGCGTCGGTGAGGATCCGTTCGACACGCGCCCCGAACCGGACCTCGGCCCCCTCCCGCCGGGCCCGGTCGACCATCCACCCGGCCATGGCCGGCAGGTCGACCCAGCCCTCGTCGGGCAGCCGCACGACACGGGGGGACAGGGCGGCGCGGTCGACACCGCGCGGGACGGCGGGCGCCTCCGGTGCGACCTCCTCCGCCGCGTAGCCCCACTGCCGCGCCCGGGCCAGGTCGGCGTCCAGGCGGTCGGGGTCCCGCGCCCAGAGCAGGGTCGGGCAGGGGTGGAACCCGGGCGCCCCCTGGGCGCCGATCCGGTGGAGTTCGCGCAGGCCCGCGTGGTTCAGGTCGAAGTAGGCCCGGGGCGGCTTGCCGAAAGCGGTGGCGCGCGAGAACGAGGCGGCGCTGGCCGCCGTCGCGGGTGCGGGCGCGGCCTCCAGCACCCGCACGCGCGCCCCCGCCAGCGTGAGGTTCCAGGCCACCGAGGCGCCGATGATCCCCGCGCCGACGACCACGACGTCACACATGCGCCCGCTCCGTTCCGGCCGCCGCGGGGACGGGGCCGTCCTCCCAGGACACCGGGCCCCGCGGCCAGTCCGCGGGCACGTTCCGGACCCGCTCGGGCGTCGCCCAGCCGGTGCGGTCGCCGCCGGTGAGGTTGACCAGGACCACGTCGTCCGCGGCGATCTCCCCCTCCCGGCGCATCTTCACCGCGCCGGCGAGGGCGGTCGCGCTCGCGTGGCACACGCGCAGGCCCTCGGTCTCCTCCAGCAGGTCGCGGGCCGCGTTGATCTCGGCCTCGCTCACGGAGGTGATCCGGCCGCCGCTGCTCCGGCAGACCTCGCGGATGTAGGGGTAGGTGCGGGTGGGGTCGCCGCGCAGGATGGCCTCGGCCGGCCCCTGCGGGTCGCGCACGATGTGCCGCGGGGCGATGGACTCGGCCCCCTCCGCGTAGGCGCGGGCCATGGGGGCGCATCCGGCCTGCTGCACGGCCGTGAACCTCGGCACGCGGGAGAGCCGCCCCAGCATCCGGTACTCCAGGGCGCCCTTGTAGGCGCCCAGGAGGCCCATGCCGCTGCTGACGGCCTGGAACACGTGGTCGGGCTCGGCGTCCATCTGGTCGAAGGCCTCCAGGTAGGCCAGTTTCAGGCCCTCCCTGCGGGCGACGTTGAAGAACCCGCCCTCGGTGAACGCGCCGGTCCGCAGGGCGAAGCGCCGGGCGGCCCGGCCGGCCTCGACGAAGTCGCCGTCGACCAGGTAGGTGGTGACCGAGGGGTGGTCGGGGTAGTTGAGCCGGTGCCGGAAGCGCCGGCCGCAGAACAGGGCGAGTTCGACGCCCTCCAGGGACTGCACGCCGTGGGCGTAGGCCGTGGAGCTGTTGCCCGTGGACGCCATGACGAACCGCCGCACGCCGAGTTCGGCGAGCCTGGAAAGGCCGACGGAGGCGATGCGGTCCTTGGTGCTCCGGGTGGGGTTCTCGCTCTCGTTCTTCAGTATGATTCTGGACATCCCTATTCGTTCGCCCAGTTTCTCCGCGGTGAAGCAGGGGGTGTTGCCCTCGCCGAGCCATTTGAGGGAATTGCGGTCGCGGACGGGCAGGAGATCGAAATACCTCTGGAGGGGGTTTTCTCCTTTTTTGGGAGGGCTCTCGGCCGTGGACACGGACGCCAGGTCGTGGACGGCGTCGATCGCTCCGTCGCAGGTCGGACAGCGGTGGGCCGCCTCATCGGGGGACGGGTCTCCGCACAGTACGCACATCAGTGTGAATCCGCCGGGCGTCGCGGGCGCGCGCTCCATCAGCGTCTCGTAGCGCAGGGCCGGGCTCATGGGTCCCTTTCGATCGAGGGTCGGGCGGGCATGCCGAGTGCATTGTTTCCCCACCTGTCGCCGGGGGAACCACCTTTCTGAAAATTTTTATTTCCGTGCCCGGGCGGGCCGGAAAATCGGAAGAGAGCTGGTTGATTCGGTATGTCGGTTGATTTTCTCTCCCCTGGAGAATGGTCTGGTTTCGACGGCTTGCGGAAGGTCTGGGAGGACCGGCTGCCCGAGGCGCTGGCCAGGGCGTCCCGCAGCGACTTCTACCGGCCCCGCCTGGAGGGCCGGGTGTCGCGCACGGGCCCCGACGACCTGGCCGTGCTGCCCCTGACCACCAAGGACGACCTGCGGGCGGGCTACCCCTTCGGCATGCTCGCCGTCCCGCGCCGGAGGGTGGTCTCCTACCACGAGTCCAGCGGCACGTCGGCGGGCCGGACCACGGCGTCGTTCCACACGGAGGCGGACTGGGAGGAGATGCTCGACCGCTTCCGCCGGGGTCGGACGTCCCTGGGGCCGGACGACACCGTGCTGGTCCGGGTGCCCTACGCGATGGTCACCATCGGCCACCAGGTCCACGCCGCGGCCAGGGCGGCGGGGGCGATGGTGGTCCCGGCGGACGCGCGCTCGACCGCGATGACCTACCGCCGGGTGCTCGGGCTGCTGCGGGACCTGGAGGTGACCGTCGCCGCCGCGCTGCCGACCGAGCCGCTGCTGTGGGCCGCCTGCGCGCGCGAGACGGGCGGGTCGCCCCGCGAGTACGCCCCTCGGCTGCGCACCCTGCTCGCCGCCGGGGAGCCGCTGAGCGACGCCCGCAGGAACCGGATCGGCGAGCTGTGGGGCTGCGACGTGGCCGTCAGCTACGGCAACTCCGAGCTCGGCGCCAACCTGGGCGGCGAGTGCGCCGAGGGGGCCCTGCACCTGTGGGCGGACCGCTACCTGCCCGAGGTGCTCGACCCCGCCACGGGGCGCACGTCCCGGGAGGGGAGCGGCCGCCTGGTCGTGACCACGCTGTACCGCGAGGCCATGCCGCTGGTGCGCTACGACACCGGCGACGCGGTGGAGCTGTCCTACGGGGAGTGCCCGTGCGGGTGGGCGCTGCCCTGGATCCGGGTGCTGGGGCGCTGGGACCAGGGTGTCGAGGTGGGCGGCCGGACCGTGTTCGGCTCGCAGGTGGAGGAGGTCGTGTTCGGCCTGCCCGCCCGCCTGGGGGTGCTCATGTGGCGGGCGCGGGCCCATGGGGGGCGCCTGCACGTGCGCGTCGAGGTTCCGGAGCCGGACGCCGCCGAGGCGGTCGCCGCGCTGACCGGGGACCTGGACGCGGCCTTCGGGCCGGGGTGCCGGGTCGAGGCCGTGCCCCTGGGGACGCTGGTGCCCCTCGACGAGCTGACCCGCGCCTCGCACGTCGCCAAGCCCCGCTACCTCTCGGCCGCCGAGGAGGACACGGGGCTCGCCTACCCGGCCCCGGCGGCCCCCTGACCGCCCGCCGAGGGCGGCGAGAAGCGACGAGCGACGAGCGAGCAGCGAGAAGTCGGAGAGGACGAGAAGATGACCCCTGTACTGGAGGCCCTGGCCGCGGCGCGGGACCGGCGGGCCCTGCACGACCCCCGGGACACGTTCACGGCGGGAGAGGCGCTGGACACCGTGTACCGGCTCGCCCGTGCCCTGGCGGAGTACGGCCACGGCCCGAGGAGGGTCGTGGCCCTGTTCGGGCCCATCAGCGCGCGGATGTACCTGGTGTCCCTCGCCGCCCAGGTCACCGGCGGGGCGCAGGTGGAGATCCCCGTCGCGATGCCCGCGCGCGACCAGGCCGCCCTGGTCCAGCGGTGTAGGGCGGACCTCGTGGTCGTGGACCCCGACGCGGCCGACGCGTCGGCGGTCGAGGGGCCGGGGGTCCGGGTGCTGGCGCTGGCGCCCTCGCCGTCCGGCGAGGACCTGTTCGCCGCGGCCGAGAGGTGCTCGGCCCGGCCGCTCGCGCCGCGGTTCCGGCTCGGGGACCCCGACCGCATCTCCCTGACCGGCGGGACCACGGGGCGCGCCAAGCCGGCCCTGCGCCGGTACCGGGCGCCGGTCCGCGTCGGCTCGCCGTGGGCGCACTACCTGTTGCAGGACGGGGCGGGGCCGCGGCGCGTGCTCAAGACGGAGCGCCTCACCGGGCTGGGGAGGGTTTTGGGCGACGTGGCCATGATCTGCGACGCGGAGCTCGTCACGCTCCCGGTGTTCGACCCGTCCGAGGTGCTGGCCGTCATCCAGGGGAGGGGGATCACCCACCTGCTCCTCGCCCCGCACCAGCTGCGCCTGCTGCTGGACCTGCCGGAGACGGCGGGGGCGGACCTGTCGTCCCTGCGCTGTGTCATCTCCGCGACGGCCGCGACCAGTCCGGCGCTGCTGCGCCGGGCGGTGGAGAGGCTCGGGCCGATCGTGCACGCCACCTACGGGCAGACGGAGGCGGGGCACATCTGCTGGCTGGTGCCGGAGGACTACGCGGAGACCGGGCCCGCGGCGTCGTACGGGTGCGGGAGGCCCATCCCGGGGGTGGAGGTCCGGATTCGCGACGAGGGGGGTGGGGACCTGGCCGCCGGTGAGCGCGGGCGGGTGTGGGTGCGCACTCCCTTTTTGATGGACGAGTACCTGGACATGCCGGAGGACACCGCGCGGGTGCTGCGTGAGGGGTGGCTGGACACCGGTGATGTCGGGTTCTTGAACGAGGAGGGGTTCCTGACCCTGCTGGGGCGTTCGACCGACGCCATGGTGATCGGGGGAGAAGTTGTTTATTCGGCCGAGGTGGACGCGCTCGTCCAGGAGCACCCGGCGGTGGAGGACTCGGTCACGTTCGACGTGCCGGGGGAGGGGGGAGCGAGCCTGCACACGGCCGTGGTGCTGCGGGGGGAGGGTGAGGGGGACGTTGGGGAGGACGAACTGAGGGCGCTGGTGGCCGCGCGGCTGCCTGAGACCCACGTGCCGTCGTCGTTCCGGTTCGTGTCCCGGATCCCGTTGACGTACGCCCACGAGCCGTGCTGGGACACCCTGCGTGCGGGGGAGGCGGCCCGGACCCGCTGAGGGGAGGGGCTCGCTGAGAAGGTGTGGACCGGCCCCACCGAGGGTTGATAGGTGGGGCCGGTCCGGGTGCTAGTTCGCGGGGAGCACCCGCAGGAGCGCGGTCCACTCCCCGGCGGCGAAGCCGAGGTGCCCCAGTTCCCGGTTCTGTGTGTCCCGCACCAGGGTCGACTCGCCTTCTCGAACCTCCACGCAGTTCTGCGCTCCCGAGCTGTAGCTGGACTTATGCCACTGCTCACTCATACTTGTCTCGCATCTCCTTCAAGAAGGCCACCGACTGGAGTGGTGATCTCGCGGTTGCCTGCAATCTACTGAACAGCATCCCGAACTGACGCACGTCCTGCGGAACGTCGGTGTTCTGAGCGCCATAGATGGACTCCACGTGCACCAGCTCGGGGGCTGCCGGGGACGCTATCAGCACGAACGGCCCGTCCAACCCGGCATGGGGTAGCTGGTCCCATCCGTGCATCTGCAACATGACTCTGCCTCGTTCGGCAAGTCCGATGAGAACATCGATCTGGTCCCGCATGATCTTTGGGGGGCCGACCGGGCGGATCACGGCAACGTCATCGAGCACCACATGGTATTGAGGGCCACCGTCGCGAAGGATCCTGGCACCCCATTGGATCCGCTTTCGAACGCGTTCCTCGACCTCCTCCGGAGATAGCCAAGGGGCTCCCGACGTGATGATCGTCTTTGCATAGTCGGGATGCTGCATCCTGCCGGGTACCAGGCTGTTGTGGTACTCCCGGATCATCTCTGCTTCTGCTTGGAGCTCGTGGAGTTGCCCCAGCCAATCCACATGTTCTGGCTGGTAGATCTCTTCGTGCAACCGGGTCAGGCGCTTGTTCGCGCCAAGGAAGGCATCCACGGTCTGAACCTTGGACGCGTCTAGTTTGCGGCGACCATTTTCTATATGCGAGATATGTCCGACTGAGCAGTTGAGGTGCCTGGCAAGGGATGCCTGCTGCTTGCCTGCACGTTTCCGTGCTCGCATGAGAGCTTGCCCAAAACGGACATCCGAGGGGTTCCTCTCGTCCTTCATGCCCATCATGAAACCAAAGAGTGGCCTGGAAGTCTACGAAAAGTTGTCATTATTTGCGGGCAAGTATGCGGTAGTGGTCGGCTTCTTTCTGGCGCTTTGAATTCGCTCGGCCAGCTGGAATGTTATGGGCAGCGGGTCAGCCTCCTGTGGGCCGGGCTGACTGTTCGCTACGCCTGCCCTGTCGCCATGCCTGATCACAGGCCATCGGCAGGAGACCGGGCGCAGGAAAAGCGAAGCGCCCTGGGCCGTTCGCGGCGGCTCCAGGGCGCGTGTCCCTACCAGGCATGTACCTATCGAGGTGAGACGGAATGCAGTGTATCGCCGGGGAACACGCCCCTCCGAGGGGTGACGCGACCACGATCACGGTGGTGCGTGGACGGTCCGGAGTGCGCCACCTGCGCCCGGCCGAACTCACGGCCGTGCGGCGCAAGGCACGCGCGGCCTTCGCCCTGAACCACGGCGGAGCGGGCGGCGACCTGCTCTCCCCGGAGTTCTCCCCGCTGTTCACCCGCCCGCACCCGGGTCGGCGGGCGCCGGTCCCGCATGTGTCCCCGCCCCGTCCGGCCGGGGCTGGCCGCCCCACCACCGGCCGGGTGATCCCCCTGCGCCCCGACCTCGTGGGCTGGACCCGACCCCTGACCGGCGGAAGTCCCCTTCACCTGCTCCCGGGGCGCGGACGCCACCACCGGCCGGAGTCCCCGGTCCGCCCGACCCTGGCGGACTACACCCACCGGGCCCCGGCGTCTCCTTCCACCGGCCCGCGGACCACCACCCTGGTCGGACGTGAGGCCCCGCCTCCGGCTTCCGCCCCGGAACGGCGGCCCACCGTCCGGCGCCGCGCGTCCCGGGTCCGCGCCTACGTCGCGCATCCCGCGGGCGACCTGGCCCCGCTCACCCTCGCGGTCCGTGCCTACCTGGCCAAGGGGGTGCGGTGATGCTCGTCGGGGACATCAACATCACGGACCTGTTCGACGCCATCGGGGACGCCCTGGCCCTGCCGCCCGCCGCGACCCCGGACGAGGAGGCCGCCCGCGCCTCCCTCCTCGGACGGCGCATCGCCGCCGTCTGCGCGGCGGTCGACCACGTCCGCACCACGGGCGACCCGGTCGAGGCCATCGGCATCCTCGACGCGGCGGTGGAGGAGCACCCGGCCGACTACGCCCTCCGGCCCCCGCGCCCGAGGAGCGCGCCGTGATCCCGCGGCCCTGCGGGGAGACCTCGCTGAACAGCGGCGGGTTCCGGCGCACCTGTGTCCTCGACTCCGACCACGCGGGAGACCACGAGGACCTCGACGGCCGCACCTGGCAGCCTCCGGGGACCGTTCTGGCCCGCCTGCGCGCCGCCTGGGGCGACACCCACCGCATCGCCTGGACCGGTTCGCTCTGGGTCGCGGTCCACCGCGACCCCGCCGCCTCCTGGCGTACGCATGTCGAACCCACACCGGCCCAACTCGAAGACCGCCTCCGCCGACACGAGGCCCCACGTGCCGAGTCTCGGCCGCGCCGGTAGCCCGTCTCTGAGGCAGGGGCCGTGTTGTGCCTGCGGCCCCTGCCTCCACTGCCCTGCTTGAGCACTCAAGCTGCCATCTGCCACAGTGGACGAGCCGCAGTCCCCTCTGAGGCTAGATAACGCGGGGATAACGCCCTGCGTTTTCCCAGGTCGCGAACTGTGAGCCCCGCGCACGCGGGGATGGACCGAACCCTGTCCGTCCGCAGCTCCGCCACGCGGCGTGAGCCCCGCGCACGCGGGGATGGACCGGGCTCGTCCTTGGCGTGGGGGTCCAGCACGCAGTGAGCCCCGCGCACGCGGGGATGGACCCGCCATCGACCGCAGTTCCGGGATCTGGGACAGGTGAGCCCCGCGCACGCGGGGATGGACCGCCCCGATCGTCAGCGTCGACATCTCCGCCACCGTAAGCCCCGCGCACGCGGGGATGGACCGTCAGCGACGGCGCCGCCACCCCCGTGTGGACGTAAGCCCCGCGCACGCGGGGATGGACCGGCGCTCACCGCGTCGCTGGCCAACATCCCGTCGTAAGCCCCGCGCACGCGGGGATGGACCGCCAAATGTTGGCAATCCAGGAGTTATTCACATGTGAGCCCCGCGCACGCGGGGATGGACCCCGCACTGCCCAGGCTGGAGATGGCGCCGACCGTGAGCCCCGCGCACGCGGGGGTGGACCGAGCGAGTCCCGGCCGCGCCGGTGACCCGCACATCCGGGGTGGAGGCCGCACCGGCGGCCTCCACCCGCACCCCTCAAACCCCATCCGCCTCCACGACGGTCACCTGCCACAGATGCCCGTCCAGGTCGGCGCAGATACCGGCATAACCCCACGGCTGCTGCTCGGGCGCCGCCACGATCTCGCCTCCGGCCTGCCGGGCCCGTTCGATCACCTCATCGACCGCCTTCGGCGTGCCGACCACGAAACTCAGCAGCACCTCGTGCGACCGGGGCGGTGCGACATCCCGGCCCTCGCCCAGGACCCACCCGAATCCTCCCGTCGGAATGAGCATCAGCCGGGTCCGCTCGCCGATCTCGAACTGCAACGGCTCGGGCACCCCGTCCTCGGCCGGCTCGCCCAGCGCCGCGAGACCGAACACCTCCCGGTAGAACACCATCGCCCGCATCCGGTCCGCGATCGGCAGACTCACCACGATCGCGCCGCCATTACCCGTGGCCATGACCACTCCCTTCCTTCCATGCGCCTTCCGGATCCATCCCTTCCGACCCCCGCGAGCCCCCGAACTCATCGCCCTCGGGCCGATGACACCGAAGAACTCGTGACGCAGCCCGGGGCGACTCCGCGCACGCGGGAATGGTTCGACCAGACCCGTGAACGCCTACCGGATGGCGACCCCGATCACCGTTCCCACGTGATCCTCCTCCGGTGCCGTCTCCTCCCACACCCGGACCTGGCCGAACCCGTGCCCGATGAGGATGTTCTCCCACTCCTGGGGTTCGTAGGCCCACCGGTAAACCCACACCCGGCGGCCGTTGAACCCGGCCCCGTACATGCCCTGCACCCCGTACGACCCCGGTACCGCCGAAGCGTGGGAGAACACGAACCTTCCCCCAGGCTCCAACCGGTCATGGACGAGGGGGAACAGCACCGAGGGGTCGGTGAACCACGCCGCCCCCCAGATCGAGTAGACCGCCTCCCACCTCCGGGCGGTGCCGCCCAGGAACTCGGTCACGTCCGCGTGGTGGAACTCCGCACCCAGGTGCTCCCACCGCTGCTGCGCGGTGCGCACGGCCACCGGGGACACGTCCACGCCTGCGGCCTTCACCCCTTGGGCGGCCAGCGCGGCGACCGCGTCGCCCCGACCGAATCCCAGCTCCAGGGCCGTGGAGGGTTCACCGAGCAGTTCGGCTCCGGGCCCGTGCCCCGGGTACTGGGTCCACTCCAGGACCGGGGCCTCCTCCGGCCCTTGCCGGGTGACGCCCTGGATGTACCGGTCCCAGTAGCCGGGAATGTCCGTGGTCGGGTCGGCCATGGTGTGGTCCTTGCGGCTTCGGTGACAGGACCCGCACCACGGTAGCCACGCCACGGTCGTGACGGCGGGGGAACAGTGGAAGAGGCCGACACCCCGGAGACCGTGGCCTTGCACGACCAGGCGCAAGACGATCCAGGCGAGCACCTGGACTACGTAGCTGTGAGCCCCGCGCATACGGGGATGGACCCTCGGACAAGAGGTCGGGCAGAGACATGCCTGAGTGAGCCCCGAGCGCACCGGGCGGCGCGCCTGGTCGACCTCGGTGCTTCGCGCGGGCGCAGCGCGACCGACACCGCGGTGGCGGGACCGGTCGCGGCGCACGGGAAGGCGGTCGGGCCGTCTGCGGGCGCCGCCGAGCATGCGGGCGAAGCCGCCTGCACGTAGAGCGGGCGACGCTGCGATCCGTTGCGGTGGGGTGTTGCCGACCGGGTGCGCGCGGGCTTTCTCCCGATCACCATTCGGGCAGGCGGTGTGCGACCGCTGGCCCAGCGGTGATGCAGGCGGTCCTGGAACGACTCCTCCGGCCCACCCCCGATTCGGCTGGGTCCTGCTGGTTCGGACCCGGACGTCTGCCCGCAGCAGAAAGGACATTTCCGCTCGGTACAGCCCCCTACGGTGGAGGCCCCAGCCCCTGAAAGCCGTAGGAGTGCGTATGGATGCGATCACCGGCACAGCCGCAGGCGTGCCGTTCACGGCCCTCCCCCCGTCCGGGGGGAACACCGGTCGTGCTCCGTTGATCGTGACCTGGCACATGCTGGACGCACCGCGCACGAACGCGGCCTTCGCGGCGGCGCTGCCCATGGCCGGTGTCCCCGCCTGGCGAGTACACCTGGGCCTGCCGCTGTGCGGCTCGCGTATGGTCGACGGCCGCCTGGACAGACACCTTGAACTCGCACGCGAGGACATACTCCTGGCGTACCTCGGTCCGATCGTTCACCAGGCGGTCGAGGAGTTCCCGGCCGCGCTGGCCGAGCTGCGCCGTCAGCTCCCGATCGATGACCAGCCGATCAGCATCCTCGGTGCGTCACTCGGCGGGGCGGTGGCTCTGCGGGTGCTCACCGCGCCGCCGAGTCCGATCGGGGCGGTCGCGCTCGTCAACCCGGCCGTACGGGTGAGCGCGGCCGTCGAACTTCTCGCGACCGGGCTCGGCCAACCCTACGGTTGGACCGCTGAATCCCGCAGGGTCGCCGACGAACTGGACTTCGTCGGCCGCGCCGAAAGCCTCACGGGGGAACCGCCGTTGCTGCTGGTCAGCGGCGAGAACGACCACCCGGCGCTGCGTGAGGACGCGATCTCCCTGGTCGGGGTGCTGCGCGAGCGGTACGCGCATCCCTGCGACATCGAACTGGCCACCGTGCCGGGCCTGGCCCACCCGCTGGCAGATGAGCCCGGCCTGGAACCGGTTCCCCAGTCGCCCGCCGCAGTGGCGGTCGACGAGGTCCTGACCCGGTGGTTCCTCCGGGGCTTCGATGGCCTGAGCGCCGGTGGTCCTGCGGTGGCGAAGACCAGGCCTGCACAGTTCGAAACGGAGTGATGGCGTGGCGCCCGGACGAACACTTTCAGGGTTCGCCGGGCGCCATGACGGTCGGTCCGGCTGCGGTCGGCGGCAATCCGGAGGGGACCGTGGGCGCGGCCGACCCGGATCGGTGGGGTGAGCGGCCCACGGTCACCTTGTCGGGGGTTGCGGACGAAAGGCGGGCAGGTCTCGGTCCTGTCAGTCGTCCTGTGGGTGCCAGTCGCGGCGGAGGAGGCCGAACACCCAGGAGTCGGAGACGTCGCCGTTGACGACGCAGTCCTCGCGGAGGGTGCCTTCGTGGACGAAGCCGAGCTTCTTCAGGACCCGGGCGGACGCCGCGTTGCGGGTGTCGGCCTCCGCCTGGACACGGTTCAGGTCCAGGGTGTCGAACGCCCACCGCAGGACGGCGTGCGCGGTCTCCGTGGCGTAGCCGTGACCCCACACGTCGGCGTCGAAGATGTAGCCCAGGGACGCGCTGCGGAAGTCCGGGTTCCAGCCGGTCAGGCCGCACCAGCCGATGAACGCGCCGTCGGAGGCGCGGTCGACGGCCACCCGCGCCCCCGTCCCCTCCTCCTCGATCGTCCGGCAGTTCGCGAGGAAGCGCTGGGCGACGGCCTCTTCGGTCCACGGCGGGGAGTCCCAGTAACGCATCACGTGGGTGTTGCCGTGCAGCGCGTAGAGCGGTGCCGCGTCGGCGTCGGTGAACGGCCGCAGCCGCAGGCGGGCGGTGCGCAGCTCGGGGGTGGGCAAACTCATGCGGAGCATCCTGCCGCTTCGCCCCCGCCCCCGGCCACCCATTAATCCGGACGCCCGGGGCCGTCATGGACCCGATGCCCTTCAACGGACGCGTCGGACGGCGCCCGGTCGGTCTCGTGGACCCCAGGGCCACGATCACCTTCGAACGCCGTCTCCGCCTTGGAGCGGTAGGAGATCATCGGACCAGGAGGCCCCGATGACCGCGTTCCCCGTTCCTGGCAATCACTTGCATTGGTGGCTCGTCACCGGCACCCGTTGGCGGCGTCTCCACGCCATCCCCGCGTCCGTGTTCGACCAGTGGGACGAGGACACCGTCGGCGCCCTGTGCAGGCACCCCGGACCCACCGCATCCGCCTTGTGCGGATATGAGGGCGGATGGCGGCTCCCGGGAATGCTCACCCGACTCGGCCAGGTCAGGTGCGCGCAGTGCTGCGATCGGCTCGGTATCGGGCGCGGGCACGGCACCCCCGTCAACGAGGGAGCGTGAGCAATGAGAGCGGTCCGACCGTGTGAGCCCGTCCGGGACGGTCGTGCCCGGCGCCGCATCGGTGGGGGCCGCGCCGGTGGCGCCTGCGTCCTTTCCCCTTCTCCCTTTCCCCTTTCGTCCTGTCTCCGATCCGGCGGCCTCCGAGTAGGGTCTTGACCCTCACACCGTGTCAGGCGGTCGACTCGGAGACACCATGTTCACCATCGGAGATTTCGCCCGGCACGGCTGCGTCTCGGTCCGCATGCTGCGTCACTACGACGCGACAGGACTCCTGCACCCGGCCCACGTCGACCCCGCCAGCGGCTACCGCTACTACACCGCCGCCCAGCTCTCCCGCCTCAACCGGATCATCGCGCTCAAGGACCTCGGATTCACCCTCCAGCAGGTCCGGGAGATCGTGGACGAGAAGGTCGGCGCCGACGAACTGCGCGGCATGCTGCGGCTGCGGCGGGCCGACCTGGAGACCGCGAGGGCTTCCGCGGAAGCCCGGCTGCTCCAGGTCGAGGCGAGGCTCCGAGCGATCGAGAGCGAGGGCCACATGCCCACCAACGACATCGTCATCAAGAACGTCCCCGCCGTCCGAGTGGCGGAGCTGACCGCGACCGCCGCGAGCTTCGAGCCCGAGGACATCGGCCCCGTCATCGGGCCGCTCTACGACGAGCTGTTCCGACTGCTGGACGCGGCCGGCATCGTCCCCACGGGCCCCGGCATCGCCTACTACGAGGACGCCCCCGAGGGCGGCGGCCGGATCACCGTCCACGCCGCCGTCCAGGTCTCCGCGCCTCTCCGGGACGGCGACTTCCGGGTTCTCGACCTGCCGTCCCTGGGCCAGGCGGCGACCATCGTGCACCGCGGCTCGATGGACGCCGTGCTCCCCACCGCCCAGGCCCTGGCCCACTGGATCGACGCCAACGGCTACCGGCCGGCCGGGCACCCCCGCGAGATCAACCTGGAGTGCCCTGAGGACCGCGACGACTGGGTGACCGAACTCCAGGCACCGGTGACCCGGGCCTGACCGGTCGTTCCCGGCCCGTCCGATCCCGTCCGATCCCGTCCGGCCCGGTCCCGCCCGGACCAGGGCCGGGACCGGGCACGGGGTCGGGTGGCCCCGGGGCCGCAGCGCGCCCCGCCGCCCGACCCCGCCCTCCGGGGCTTCCCGCGACGAGCCGGTGCCCCGGAGGGGAACCCGCGCCGATCCGCCTCAGCGGCCCTCGGTCCCGTTCCTGCGGGCTGCGGCCCTGGCGCCCCGTCGGCGCAGGTCGGCCCGTGCCGTCCACTCGTAGACCGCGTCGTACCCGGCGATGCCGAGCCCCATCAGCCCCAGGAGCCCGGTGATCACCGTGGCCGGGATCAGGTCCAGCATCCTGGAGAGCACCGCCACGACCATGAACCCGATCCCCAGACCCAGGCCCCACTTCCCAATACCGCTCATACCGAGCGAACCTATCGGATCCGCCCTGGCCGAGGATTCCGTGGTGCACACCGGCGTGACCGGCGATGTGACCGGTCGTGGCCGGGCCGTTCGAGTGCCTCGAGCGCCTCAAGCGCCCCGGGCGGTCCGACCCGCCGACGGTCTCCGTGCCGGTGACGAGCCCGGCGGCGCCGACCGCCTTCGACGGGGCGGCACCCGTTCCCGCCGTCATCCGCCCGGCCCCTCACACCCGGCCCGCCTCGACCTCTGCGTGAAAACCGGCTCCGACCAGGGCATTTGACCTCAACAGCAGTTGAGCTGATGAGGTGTTCGCCGTCTGCTTCGGAACCAGGGAGAGCGAACGGTCATGGCGAACAGCACAGGCGGAGCGGTCACGGGGGCCGCACCGCACCCGGGACCGGCGGACCGGCCGTCCCGATTGACACTTCCGGTGGTCCTGGTCGGCGTCGTCCTGGTGGCGATGTCCATCTCGGGGACGGCGGTGGCACTCCCGAGCATCGGCCGTGACCTCGATACCTCCGGTTCTCCGTTGAACTGGGTCGTCGCCGGTTACAACCTGGCCTTCGCCGCCATGACGCTCATCGCGGGGTCGACCGCCGACCGGGTCGGACGGCGGCGGGTCTTCGTCGTCTCGGCGCTGGTGTTCTCGGTCGGCTTCCTCGGGACGGCACTGAGTCCGATGATCCTGGCCGTCGACGTTTTCCGCATCGTCTCCGGTGTCGGAGGCGCGGGGATCATGGCGGCGGGCGGCGCCGTCCTGGCCTCCACGTACGAGGGGGCCGCCCGCAACCGCGCTTTCGCTCTGATGGGCACCATGGCCGGGCTCGGTATCGCGATCGGCCCCACCTTGTCGGGACTGCTGATCAGCGCCATGGGGTGGCGGGGAGGCTTCGCGGCCTTCACCGTGATCGGACTGCTGGTCGCCGTGGGCGGGACCCGTGTCCGGGAGTCCCGCGCGACCGCTTCCGAACGGACCGACCGTGTGGGCGGTGTCCTGTTCGTGGCCGCGCTGACGCTGTTGATGTTCGCGCTGCTGGAGGCATCCGCGCTCGGCTGGACCCACCCGGCCGTCCTCGTGACCGGCATCGGGGGCCTGGCCGCCCTGGTCGTGTTCGGCATCGTCCAGCGGCACAGTGCCTCTCCGGTGCTGGCACCCGCCCTGGTCGCCAACCGCGGATTCCTGGGATGGAGTCTGGCGACCCTGACCACCTCCATCGGGTTCCTGGGCGTCCTGGTCTTCCTGCCCACCTACCTGCAGGCGGCGGCGGACCTGTCCCCCGCGGCCGCAGGGATCGCGATGCTGTTGCTGACCGCTCCCGTGCTCGTCGTGCCCATGGCCGCGGTGGGGCTGGTGAACAGGGGGGTTCCGGCCCGTGCGCTGATCATGGTCGCCCTGCTGCTGGTCGTGGCCGGGAACCTGTGGCTGGTGACCCTGGACGCCGAGGACGCGGTCGCCGTCGTGGCAGCGCCGCTCGTGCTGATCGGCATCGGTATGGGGGCGTCCTTCGGTATCACCGACGGTCAGGCCATGGCGCTGGTCGACCCCGACGCCGTCGGTACGGCGGCCGGTTTCCTCAACACCCTGCGGGGAGCGGCCGAGGCCCTCGTGATCGCCGCGTACAGTGCTTCTCTCGTCGGTCTCCTGTCGGCCAGGCTCGATGACGCGGACCGCGCCGCCGAGGTCGGCGCCGGACGCCTCACCGACGGAGCGGAGGCGGTGGAACTGGAAGCCTTCACCTGGTCCTGGCAGCTGACCCAGCTCGGCGTCGGCCTGCTCTGCCTCGCCCTGTCGGTCACCGTGGCCGTCCTGGTCTACGGTCGTGCCGCGGCGTCCCACCGGGCAAGCTGAACGCCTGAGCACCGGGACCCCGGGCACGGAGAGGAGCGAGCCGGTGAACGTCGGTCCAGACGACCACCTCACGATCGGTGAGGTCATCCGCCGGACCGGTGTGTCCGCCTCCGCCCTGCACTTCTACGAACGCAAGGGCCTGATCTTCAGTGAGCGCGGCGGTGCCAACCAGCGCGTCTTCCCCCGGCACATGCTCCGCCGGATCTCCTTGGTCATCGTGGCCAAGAGACTCCGCATCCCGCTGTCGGACGTCGCCGAGGTCTTCGCCGGCCTCCCCGTCGACCGCGCCCCCACCCACAAGGACTGGCAGCGGGTCTCCCGGCGCTGGAAGAAGCAGCTGGAGGAACGCCGCCGTGTCATCGAGAGGCTCGAACAGGAACTCACCGGCTGCATCGGCTGCGGCTGCCTGTCGATGAAGGCATGTCTGCTCCTCAACCCCGACGACGCCCTCGGCGGCCGCGGCCCCGGCCCGGTACGCCTCCAACAGCCCGACGCCGCCCCCTAGCCCGGCCGGGGTCCGGCTTCGGGCGGGTCCGCCGCCAGAAGCGGGAGGCGCGCCGTGTTCGCGGGCCGCGGACGCGCTTTCCGACGGCCCCGGGCCTTTGGGACAGGGCCGCGGCCGATCCCGTCCTTCGGACCGGCGGCGGTGCCGCCCCTACAGGTTCGGCGGGCTGCCGCCGGCCGGCCCCGCGCACCGATCCCCGGTTCCCACCCGGTTCTCCTCGGCAGGCCCCTCAGCCCAGCGCCTGCGCCCCGATGACCGACAGCAGCCGGAGCTTCTCGTGGCTCTCACTGCCAGGGACGGCCGTGTAGACCAGCAGCGAGTGCGACTGGCCCGGGTCGATCAGCCTTTGGCAGTGCAGCTCCAGGGCGCCGACCTCCGGGTGGACGAAGTGCTTCACGTCGTGCGGCCGCACCCCCACCTCGTGCTCCTCCCACACCCGCCGGAACTCCTCGCTCCGCTCCAGCAGCAGCTCCGCGAGGTGGGCCGCCTGCGAGTCCGGCCCCCGCAGGGTGAGGACCTGGCGCAGCCCCGAGGCGTACATGCGGGAGAGGAACCCGTGCTCCTCCGGCGCGTACAGCAGCCGCGACCCCGGGTCGGTGAACCACCGGTACCCGATACTGCGTTCGGGCCCCGTGAACCGGGTCGTGTCCCCGGTCAGCGCCACCCCCATCGGGCTCTGCCGCAGCGTCTCCCCGAGCTCGGTGACCACCTCCGCGGGCGTGTCCTCCAACCGGTCCAGGATCCGCAGCAGGCCGGGACTGACGTGCTCGCTGACCGACCCGCGCGCGGGCGGGTTGTGCCCGGCCAGGCGGAACAGGTGGTCCCGCTCGTCGAGCGACAGGTGCAGCCCCTGGGCGATCGAGGCGAGCATCTGGTGCGACGGCTGCGGCCCGCGTTCCTGTTCGAGCCGCGAGTAGTAGTCGGTCGACATGTGGCACAGCGCCGCGACCTCCTCGCGCCGCAGCCCCTTGGCCCTCCGCCGCCGCCCGCGCAGCATGCCGACGTCCTCGGGTTGCAGCGCCTCCCGCCGGTTCCGGAGGAACTCCGCCAGTCCGGTGCGATCGATCACGGCACGCCTTCTTCCTGCCAGGGGTTCGGGGATCCGGGGCTCCGGCCTGCCGGGATCCGGTGTCCATGATCCGAGGCCCGGGACCCGGGGGCACCGGGGATCCGCCGCCGGAACCCCGCCGTGGCCTCACCACGGCCTCACCGGGGTCTTCTCCCGTGTCTACCGTTCTCGCGCGCCTCCGACAACGGATCGCCGATCCCCCCTTACGTTCGGGGTGCGACCGCGTGAGCCCCGGATCGGGAGTCCCTGGATGAGGCCTCCGCCTTCGCCGATCGTGGAACCATCACGACCCGAGGAGCCGAACCATGCCCCGCCGAACCATCGATATCACCGTGCCCGACCTGACCGGGAAGCTCGCCCTCGTCACCGGGGCGAGCGACGGCATGGGACTGGGAATGGCCGAACGCCTGGCCGCGGCCGGCGCGGAGGTCCTCCTGCCCGTCCGCAACGCCCGCAAGGGCGAGGACGCCGTCGCCGGGATCCGCCGCGGCAACCCGGACGCCCGGGTCTCCCTGCGCTCCCTCGACCTGTCCTCGCTCGACTCGGTCGCCGCCCTCGGGGAGACGCTCCGCGGCGAGGGCCGGCCGATCCACATCCTCATCAACAACGCGGGCGTGATGACCCCGCCCGACCGGCAGACCACGGCGGACGGCTTCGAGCTCCAGTTCGGCACCAACCACCTCGGCCACTTCGCGCTCGTCGGCCACCTCCTCCCCCTGCTGCGCGCCGGCCGCGCCCGCGTCACCTCGCAGATCAGCGTGGCCGCGCGGCGGGGCGCCGTCAACTGGGACGATCTGAACTGGGAGCGCTCGTACGACGGCATGCGCGCCTACGCCCAGTCGAAGATCGCGTTCGGGCTCTTCGGCCTGGAACTGGAGCGGCGCAGCCGGATCCACGGGTGGGGCATCACCAGCAACCTGTCCCACCCCGGCGTCGCCCCGACCAGCCTGCTCGCCGCGCGCCCCGAGGTCGGCCGCGACCGGGACACCCTGGGTGTGCACCTGATCCGGTTCCTGTCCGCCCGCGGCATCCTCCTCGGCACCGTCGAGACCGCGAAGCTCCCCGCACTCATGGCCGCGACCGACCCCGCGGCCGAGCCCGCCGTGCTCTACGGCCCCAGCGGTCCCGGGAACCTCGGCGGACGGCCCGCCGCGCAGAGGCTCTACCCGCCCCTGCGCAGCCCGCAGGAGGCCGAGCGGGTCTGGAAGGTCTCCGAGCAGCTCACCCGGACCGGGATCCCGGCGGTCTGACCGCCGGCGGGAGGGGCGAGGGGCGCCCGGGGACAATGGGGGCATGGCCCCCTACCCGAACCCCCGCCGCAGCGGAGGTCACCGGTCCTCCCCCCTGGGAGAGGACGACCGGGACCCGGCGGCGAGGACACGCGCCGCCACCGCCCGCCTCATCGCCCTGGACACCCGCACCGGCGCCCGGCACCTGGTCCCGGCCGCAGCCTCGGCGGCCGCGGCCGCGCGCCGTGCGGTGCGCCTCGGGTCCGAGGCCCGGTCGGGGATCGGATCCAGGTTCGGAACCGAACCCCGCCCCGGGCCCGACTCCGGCCCCGACCGCGGTCCCGAACCCGGCCCGAGGGCCGGATCCGGAGCCGACCGGGACCTGCTCGCCGCCGCGGCCGAGGCCCATCAGGTCGCCGGCTGGATCGCCTACGACGCCGAGCACCAGCGCTTCTCCCGGCGGATGAGCCTGGAGGCGCTGCGGCTGGCGCGCGCCGCCGGCGACCGCTCGATGGAGCACTTCGCGCTCGCCCAGCTCGCCATGCAGGACGTGCACGTCCACCGGCCGGCCGAGGCCGCGGACATCTGTGACGCGGTGACGCCGCAGACCCGAGGCAGTGTGCGCACCCTGTTCACACTGCGGGCGGCTCGGGCCGCGGGGCAGCTGGGCGAACGGATGCGCGCCCTGGACCTGATCCGCCTGACGCACAGCCGCCACCTGGACGGGCCGCGGGATGGGGACCCGGCCTGGTCCTGGTGGGTGAACGAGGCGGAGATCGCCTGGCACCACGCCATGATCCACGCGGACACCGGGGACCGGGCCGGGGCCGTCGAGCGGTTCGCCGCCGCCACCGACCGCCCGGGGTACGCGCGCGCCGTGTTCGTCGCCCACGCGAGCCTGCTGTGGGCGCTGGCCCGCGCGCGGGCCTGGAGCGAGGCCGAGGAGGTGCTGGTCCACGAGGTGCTGCCGCGCCTCGGGAACGTGGCCTCGACGCGCGTCGAACGGATGCTCGCCGAGGCGGCCCGTCGGCTGGACGGCGCCACCCGGCGGCCGAGCCTGCGCGACACCGCCCACGGCCTCGCCGCCTCCCTGCGCGAGGTCGCCCTGCGTGAGAACCCCTTGCACGAGGACCCCCTACGCGGGGACTCCCGGCGCGAGGACTCTCCGTGCGCCCCGGAAGGGAAGGACCCGAACACCCCGAACCCCTAGGCGTCGCCCCCGCCACCGGGGGCCGCCGGGACCCGGCTTTCCGCAACGGGCCTTTCCGCGACGGTCCCTCCCGCTACACCACTCCCCGTGGCGGCCCTTCCCCGGGCGGGGCCGACCACGCCCCGTTCACGGCTCCACGACGTCGATCACGACGTTCCCGAGCTTGCGCCCCGTCTCCACGAACCGGTACGCCTCCACGATCCGCTCCAGCGGGTAGTGCCGGTCGATCAGCGGCCGGAACCGCCCGGTCGCCAACAGGTCCGCGAACCACCGGGCCATCTCCTGGTCCTCCGAGGGGACCGGGAACCGCACCGTCCGCCCCGGCAGCCAGGGGGTCGTCAGCGCCAGCACCGCGTTCTGCCAGTACGGGCCCACGTCGGACGAAGCAAACCGGCCCCGGGGCGTGAGCAGCCGCCGGCACCGCCCGTACGTGCTCTTGCCGACCGCGTCGAGGACGACGTCGTAGGTCCGCCCGCCCGCGGTGAAGTCCTCGGTCTCGAAGTCGACGACACGGTCCGCGCCCAGGTCCCGGACCGTGTCCACGTGCGCGGTCGGCGCCGTCGCGGTCACCTCGGCACCCAGGGCCTTCAGCAGCTGCACCGCGGCCGACCCGATCGCCCCCGTCGCCCCGTGGACGAGCACCCGCTCGCCCTCCACGACGCGGAGCCAGCGGGCCGCCGCCAGCGCGTAGTGCGCGCCCTCGGTCGCGCAGGCCGCCGTGGCGAAGGGCACCCCGTCCGGGATCTCCGCGACCATCCCCGAGGCGGGGACCGCCAGGTACTCCGCGTGAGCGCCGAAGGGCCCCTCGTTGTACCCGAAGACGCGGTCGCCGGGGGAGAAGCCGGTGACCGACGCCCCGACCTCCTCGACCACCCCCGCGTACTCCGTCCCCAGCACGCGCCGGCGCGGACGCGTCAGGCCGGTGAAGCCGCGAACGAAGAAGGGGCGGGCGGCCCGGTAGGCGCAGTCCGTCCGGTTCACCGTGGTCGCGTGCACGCGGACCAGCAGGTCGCCGTCACCGGGCTCCGGGGCGGGGACCTCCCCGAGCCGCACCACGTCGGGGGGACCGTACCGATCGTGCACCGCGGCTCTCATGGCACGACGCTACCGGGGCGGCCCCGGCGGTTCCAGGGGTCCGGGGCCGGGTGCCGGAAGTGGCCACGGCTCCGGCCACGGGGCCCGCCCCGGGCGGCGGTTCCGCCGTCCCGCCCGCCCGCCTCGGCTCCGGCGCCGAGACGGCGGCGGAACCGAGGCGGAGCGGGGTGCGGTGCTCAGGCGGGCAGCACGGCCTCGACGGCCTTGACGACGTCCTCGGACTCCGGTTCCGTCTGCGGGGCGAAGCGCGCGGCGACGGTGCCGTCCGGCGCGATGAGGAACTTCTCGAAGTTCCACCGGATGTCGCCGGTGTGGCCCTCGGCGTCGGCCGCGGAGACCAGCTCCCCGTACAGGGGGTGCCGCCCGTCGCCGTTCACGTCGACCTTCTCCGTCATCGGGAAGGTGACGCCGTAGGTGGTCGAACAGAACTGCGCGATCTCCTCAGAGGTGCCCGGCTCCTGGCCCATGAACTGGTTGCAGGGGACCCCGAGCACGGTGAACCCGCGCTCCCCGTACTGCTTCTGCAGGTTCTCCAGGGCCGCGTACTGCGGCGTCAGCCCGCACCGGGACGCGACGTTGACGACCAGCACGGCCCGGCCCCGGTACTGGGACAGGTCGGCGGAACCGCCGTCGAGGGCGCCGATCTCGACATCGAAAACGGACATGTCACTCCTTGCTCCGCGGGTTTCTCCGTTGTCGGACACCTTCTCACCCCGGCCCCGGCGCCTCGCCGGGGGCACGCGCCGAAGCCGGCGGGCCGCCGCTCGGATTCCCGCGTGATCTAGGACAGGAGTCGGCCTGGACGCCTTCTGGCATCGCCACCGTGAACCACGCAGACCGAAGTGAGAGGGACGCGATGCCCGAGCAGACCGGCGCCACCCCCGAGGGCTACACGACCGTTGCCCCCTGGATCGTCACCGAGGACACGGCGGCTTTTCTGCGGTTCGTCACCGGGGCGTTCGGCGGCGAGGAGATCGGACGGGTGCTCACCGAGGACGGCCTGGTGGGCCACGCGGAGATCCGCGTCGGAGACACGGTCGTGCCGGCGTTCGACCGGCGCGAGGACCGGCCCGCCATGCCCGGTCTTCTGCGCGTGTTCGTGCCCGACGCGGACGAGGCCTGTACGCGGGCCGTGGCACTCGGCGGCCGGGTGGTCACCCCCGTGATGGACAACCCCTTCGGCCGGCGCGGATGCCGGGTCAGGGACCCCTTCGGCGATATCTGGTGGGTGACCGCCCACGTCGAGGACGTCACCGAGGAGCAGATGTGGGAGCGCCTGGAGGACCCCGTCCACGTCGCGGGCATGCGCGAGGTACAGAAGACGCTCGACGCCGAACTCAGCGGCCGGAGCCGCGGCCGCAGCAGCGCACCGGTGAAGACCGCCTGACCGGCCGGGAGGACCGTTGCTCCCCGGGCCCCGCCGCGGGGGCTCCGGGGCTCGGATCCTCTGGTGCGGTTCGCACATCCAGTGGGGAAGCCGGATCGTTCGGACGTGTTCGGGAGAACCGGCCCCGGGGCGGGGCCCGAGAGGGCAGGATGGCGCGGCGGGGGAGTCAACGCCCCGTGCCACCG
Source organism: Nocardiopsis sp. NPDC006139 (assembly GCF_040614155.1). Classification (NCBI taxonomy): domain Bacteria; kingdom Bacillati; phylum Actinomycetota; class Actinomycetes; order Streptosporangiales; family Nocardiopsidaceae; genus Nocardiopsis; species Nocardiopsis sp. NPDC006139. The sequence goes on along the minus strand of NZ_JBEXTT010000009.1, from coordinate 236,678 downwards.
CCGTCCACCCGCGAAGGAGAACCGTGTCCCTGCTGATCCCGTCGCTTCCCGACCTGGACTCCCACTGGTCGCGCGTCGCCCACCACCTGGGCGCCCGCCCGGACACCGCGACCCCGTACCCGGGGTCCGGCGGGCACACCCGCAGCGGGCCGGTCACCACGGCCGACGGGGAACCCGGCTGGCTGCGGATCTGGTGCGCGCCCCGGTCGGAGGGGGCGGTGTGGGAGGGGCCGGCGCTGGCGGCGCACCTCTTCGACGAACGCGTCCCGCGCCCGGCGCTGCTGGCCGAGGCCGCCTGGGACGGGGAGGACGACGACCGGTGGGCGGTGCAGGCCCACCTGTACGAGCGGCTGCCCTCGCCGCCGCTGTCACCGGAGCCGGTGCTGCTCCAGGCCCCGGACCTGCCCGAACAGTGGTGGGCGGACCTGGCCGAGGCGGTGGCCGCGATCCGCGGCGTCCCCGCGCACCCCGAGCGCACGGTCGTCGACCAGGGATACGTCCACCGCGTCCCGGACATCCTGCCCGAGTTCGCGGCGGAGGACCTGACCGTCCGGCACTGGGAGACCGCCCACGGAGACCTGCACTGGGCCAACCTCACGGCCGCACCGCTGCGCATCATCGACTGGGAGGGCTGGGGCGCCGCCCCGGCCGGGTTCGACGCGGCCCTCCTGCACGCCTACGCCCTGCCCGTACCGGACCTGGCCCGCCGCGTGTGGGCGGAGTTCGCGGGGCTGCTGGACACCCCGTCCGGCCGCCTGGCGCAGCTGGCCGTCGCCGCCGAGGTCGTCCAGGCCGCCGAGCACGACGACACCCACGCCCGCCTGGAGCCGTTCGTCCGCCGCCACCTCGGGACCCTCCTCTGAGCGCCGCCCGGCTCACCCCGCGACCGCGACCCGCCACCACCAATGCCCGTCGGGGACTCCGGCCGGAACCGCTTTCCGGGCCGCGTCCGCTCGGGCCAGGTTCTCGCGGAGTTCCTCGTCCAGGTCGTCGATCTCCTCGGTATCCACCAGGGAGAACGTCTCTCCTCCCAAGTAGGACTCGAAGACGTTCTCCAGAGACGATCGGTAGAGACATGCGGCATACCAGTTGTCTCCGGGCGCCGCGGAGGCATAGTTCTCCGCCTGCATGAGGTACGAGCGCAGCTCACCGGATCGGGCCGTGATGTCCTCGGCCACTCGGAGCCTTTGCGTGTCATCCCCGAGCGGCACACCCGATCGCAGCCGGGCACCCCAGAGCAGGAGTAGCGGGCGATCCATTGGAGTTCGCCCATCGGCTAGATCGGTGAGTGCTTGAAGGAGAAGCTCTTCCGCGGTCCCGGTGAAGGAGTGTACGGGCTTGTCGGGTGGGGACGGCCAGCCGTAAGCGGTGAGATGACTGAGGCCGTCGGGTTCCATGAGCACCTCAGCCGACAGGGCCACTGATGCCAGGGGGGTCTCTGTTGCCTGGCGTCGGAACACGAGGCGCCTGGCCCCATCGGATCCCGCGGTTTCAGAGATCAGAGTGCCTTCACGCACGGTGGTGGAGGCAGAAGCCAGATAGGCGCCGATAGCCGAATCGCCGAGGCGCTCGGCCACCGGTAGTTCCGCTGCGCGGCGCTTGGTTTGTGTGGCGGCCACGATGGGTGCATCGAACTCGAGGTCGTTCGCGGCTGAACGCAGTGCTTCGACCAGGATCGGAAAAGGTTGTCGGGAGTCCAACCGCACCCCGTTCCGCCCCAATCGGCGCACCTCGGCCAAGTCGCGGTTCAGTCGCCGCTGTATGAGATCGGGGTCGGTCAGCAATCGCGCAGCGGCAAGCTCCTCGGGTGTGTGATCGTTCTTCATAACTAGTCCTCTACGCCATCGTTCCAGTCGTAGTGCAGGCGGCGATCGATCTCCGCTTGGCTCATGTTCTGCTGTTGCGGAGAACGCCACCACCAGTGATCTGCGGATACCCAGTTCGGAATATCCTCCTCGCGCACGGGAGGAGCTTCGTCTGAAACGTCTCTGAGGGTTTCGTCGATGTCTTCGAGATCCTCAATGAAGGCGTCTCTGATTCCGGGATTCTCAATGCAGTTCCAGTCGATGAAATCATCATTGAGGATCTGCAAAATAGAACGCATTTCGCATGCCTCTTCGAAGCCGTCGAGGCGGCCTCTCTCTGCATATATTCCACATGTCGTGGTGTAGCTGTAGATCCCTCCGGAATTATTTTCGCCGGTCAGTAGATGTGAAAGTTTCGATTTGAACTCCTGGATCTCCTTTGCGGGGATCGGTTTTTGGGCCAAAGAGCTTCTCAGGAGTCCGAGCAGGTTGAGTGTCGACGCTACTCTATCCGCCTTCTGTAGTCTCTGGTCCTGAAGAAACCCGATGGCGCGCTGCATGAGTTCGCGTGGCTCTCGGTCGGTCTTCATTGGATTCTATCCCTGGGCTGTCATTCCGTAGGTCGGCATCACGAGAGTTCCGTCTGGTCGAATGATGACGAAAGCTCTCATGTAGGTGGGTCTGTCCTTTCTGTCGAAGATATGGTTTCCGTCAAAGTCGAGAATCGGGCGCATGAACGTCCATTTCTGGGCCCCGCCGTCCAAGGGGGTGATCTCGGAAACCCGACCTTCTCGAATCGTTGTCTCAGCGCTGTTCAGGTAGTCGCTTACGACGTTCCCCCCTTGCTCTGCTGTCGGGATCTCGTTGTAATGCTTTCGTGCGTGATAAGCCGTAGCCGTCTCGTGGCCCATCTCGATGTTCATGGCCTGTAGGCGTATGGATTGCTCCATGTCGGCGTGGGGGAGACTGGTGTCCACGTAGGTCGGATCGCCGTCTCTCAGTTCTCTGACCGTGGAGTGATCTGCTTCCAATCGTGCCGAGATATCAATGTTATGAATTTCCTGGGCTGCCAATTGCTGGGCCTGTTTCTTGCTGATCTCCCCGGCTTGAAGTTCTCTTGTGAGCTCATCGAAGGTGGCTTTGTAGTACTCGTACCTGTAGGCGAATTCTCGCGGATTCTCGGCACCCTCTAGGGCGAAGTTCGTGGCGGCCGGGTGTAGTTCTCCGTCCAGCTTTTTGTTGAACCCTTGGCTTAGGGCGCTTGCTGCGCGCTGCCATTGGTCGCCATCTCGAGGATTGCTTCCGCGGAGTTGACTGATTTCTTCGTCCGTCAATCCGGCCTGGCGTAGGCGTTCTTCTAGCTTATCTGCATTTTCGAGCTTTCTTTCGAGCTCTGGGTCGGCGGCCGGTTGCGAGGGTTGACTGTTCGAGCCGTTCGAGTTTTCGTGGTTCTCGTCATCACCGTTGTCGCCGGTGCCGGTGGGGTTCCGGGGCGGTTGTTCGTCGCCGCCTCCGCTGCCGCCGGCCTGGGCCTCCGGGCTGCCGGGCTCCTCCTGGGGATTCTGCCCGTCCTCGCGGTCGGCGTCACGGTCCGGCGAGCGCACATCGTCCTGTGCTCGGTCCTCGCCGCCCTCCTCGGGGGTCCGGACCGGGTCCTCCTCGGAGCGCTGTGCGTCGGTTTCGTCCCGCTGCGGGTCGTCGCCGCGGGAAGTCACGGGCTCGGGGGCTCGGGGCGCGTCGGGCTCCTCCCCGCGGGGGCGGTGGGAGGGGGCGTCCGGGGTCTGGTTCTGCGGGGTGGGGGCGGCGCCGTCGCCCGAGGAGGGGCGGTCCGGCTGCGGGGTCGGGGTGTCCCGGTACCGGTTCGGGTCCAGGAGGGACTCCCGCAGGATGTCGAGCCCGTGGTCGAAGCGCTCGCCGGTCGGGGCCGAGCCCGCCTCCCCTTCGCGGGGCCACGGGCTGCTCTCGCCGGCCAGGGGGCGGCCGTGCTCGGGGGAGTGCCGGTCGTCACCGAAGCCCGGCCCGTCCGAGCCGCCATGGCCCCCGCCGTTTCCGAACGATCCCAGCGTCAGCCCGGTCTTCAGCGCCTTGATCGGCAGCCCCGCCGTCAGCAGGACCGCGTTGATGCCCGTCGTGGCCCCGGTGTACTCGGGGTCCTCCTCCCGCTGCGACCAGGCCGTGTTCCCCTCGATCGCCTCGTCGAGGACGGCTTCCATGTTGGTGGTCCACTGGGCCCACGTGGCGCCCCGGAAAGGCTCGTCCTTCTTGGCCGGGTCGAAGAGCCAGTTCTCACCGTCGTACAGCCCGACCACGGTGGCCGCGCCCAGTCTGGCGTCGTTCCAGCCCGCCCTCGCGTTCTCCCAGCGCCCCTCGGGGTCGAAGCGCCACCCGTTGTTCGGGTGCCAGAACCCCAGCAGCGATTGGGCACCCACGGCGGCGCCCCACAGGCCGTCGACCACGAGGACGTCCCAGGCCGCCTGGTCGGTGCTGCTGTCGAAGCGCGCCATGGACGGGTGGAACTCCGACCCCGCCCATCCGGTGATGTCGTTGACGAACGCGTTGAACCCCGCGAAGGTGAAGGCCGTCTCCGGGTTCGAGAGGTCCAGGTCCCGCTCGCCCGCGTCCGTGGGGAGCCCGTAGACGATCACGTCGTCGCCCCGCGCCTGGTCGGGCGCGACGTAGGCGGCGCCGCCGTACACCGAGGAGATCGTGGTGGCGCACGTGTTCTCGGCCTCGTTGAACGCCGCCCAGGCGGTGTTCACCTCGTCCTTGAGCCGGATGTTCTCCAGGAGGGCGAACTCATCGGTCTCGTCGTCCTTGTCCAGCCACCAGACCTTTTTGTCCTTGTTCCTGTTGTAGAAGCCCTGGGCCTCGATCCGCAGCGTGTTCAGCTTGCGGCGCGCGGTCGCGGCCGCCTCCGCGAGGTCCTCCAGGGCGGTGGCGACGGTGCCGAGGTCCGCTTCGATCCCCTCGCCCCGGGTCACCACCGGGTCCATCTTCGAGAACAGGTCGTCGCTCTCCGGCGCGCTGTAGTGCGCCTGGAGTCCCGTCCAGGTGGAACGCATGTCCTCGGCGTCCCCGGCGAGGGCCTCTCCGCCGGAACGCAGCTTCTCCGCCGCGTAGTTGAGCGACCAGACATCGGTCAGCGGGTAGGGGATGGTCTCGGGGTCGATGAGCGTGAACATGTTCGGGTCCACGCCGCTCTGTGCCTCGGTGGGCTCGAAGCCCCCGGACGTGGTCATCAGTACACCTCCACGTTGGGCGGGGCGCCGCTGTCGCCGCTCCCGAGGCCGAGGTTCTCGCCGGTGCCCGCCTGGCTCTGGGCTTCGAGCGCCATCTCCTCCTGGCCGGAGTTGTAGGCGACGGTGGCGTCGTTGGCCCCCTTGAGGCAGGACATGCTGCGGACGAACATGGCGTCCGTCTCCGTCGTGAAGTGGGTGAGGAAGCCGCTCAGCGCGTGTTCCACCGGCGGGCTCTTGACGTTGTCCAGGGCCATGTCGATGCCGTCCGCCGCGGAGTCGATGGTGGAGGACAGCCCGCCGCCCTCCAGGCCGAGCTGTTCACCGAAGGCGGTGAGGGTCAGCGAGACCCCGTAGACGTCGATGTTCCACTGGCTCATCGGCGGTCCTTCCGGTTCAAGGGGGTGAAGCGGTCGGCGCGGAACACGGCCTCCGGTACGTCCTCCGGGGCGCTCGTTCCGCTCGGGGCATCAGGGGCACTTGGGACACCGGGGGCGCCAGGGGCGGCCTCTGCCGCGCTCAGTTCGGCGACCTGGGCCCTGAGCAGGTCCAGGGAGAAGCGCACCTCGTGGATCGCGTGGGCCATGCGGGTGCGGACGGGCCGCCCGCGAAGGTGTCCGGGATGCGGAGGTGCGGGGGGTGTTCGGTCGGGTGGGCCGCTGTTCTCGTGTGATGCCGGAACGACGGCGGTGTCCTCGGGCGAGGGCTCTACCAGTTCGAACTTCACTCTTCCGGGTCCCTGTTCGCTTCGCTCGACCACTGTGCCTGGATCATGGGGAGTTCAGTGGCATTATGCGTATACGCGGTCACAATCGGGATTCGGTCCCATTCGGGGCTGTAGCGGCCTTTTTCGTACTCCGGTGATGTTCACCTGCGCGAATTCGCGGGAGTCCAAGGCCGCCGACCGTCCGAGTGAAATGGGTCACTTTCGTGGGTGGGCGAGAAAAGCGACCCCCGGGACGGTCACTCGTGTTCGCTTCAGCGGGTGGCGGACTCCAGGTAGGCCAGCTGCTTCTCCGCGAGGGCCAGGGTGTCCAGGGGTGAGTCCACGTCCCCCAGCACCGGGTACCAGGCCGCCGCCCGACCGCCGGAGCCGAGGAGGGTCCCCTTGATCGGGCCCGCCTGGGCTCGGCGCCGCCCGATGCGCTCCAGCCGCTCCGCTCCGACGGCCACGCCGACCGGCAGCGCGGGCCCCGACCACACCGGCGCGTACAGTCCGTCGCCGGATCCCGGGGTGCGGCGGACGCGCAGGCCTTCCAGGGCCCCTTCCTCCGCCAGGGCCGCCACCAGGGATGGAAGCGCGTCGAACGGAACGGCCTCCTCGTCCGCGAAATCGATCATGAGGGAGATCCGCTCCATGACCTCCCTGCCCCGCCAGGAGACGCGGAGCTGCCCCGAGAACGGGTGGCCGCTCCCGTGCGGCCCCGCGAAATGGAGGATGGCCGAACGCGGGCCGCGCCGCCGCGCGAAGGCGGTCAGCCGCTCCCGGTCCCAGCGGCGGAGCGCGGGTTCGTGGGGTCCCCACCCGGCGGGGGCGGTGCGGGCCAGGTGCTCGGTCGCGATCTCGACCGCACGGCCCAGGGCCGGGGTGAACGGATCGCTGTGCACGACGGAGGCGTCCAGCACGAGTCGGGTCCCGGTGAGGGAGGACGCCCGCTCCACGAACCCCGGAACCGGGCGGACGTCCGGTTCCCCGGCGGCCCACCCCAGGCCGACCGGTTCCTTCTCGGACAGGAAACCGTGGGTGTCGTCCCAGTGCACCGGCAGGCCGGTGAGGCCGTCGTGGCAGGCGCCGGAGTCGTCGCGCACCACCCAGCGCCCCAGCGCCGAGGCCAGGAGGGTCCGTGTTCCGTAGGTCAGCCGTGAGGCGGACGGGGTGAGCACGTGGAGCGTCCGCTGCCGGGCCCAGGTGGCGACGGCGTCGGCGAGCCAGGAGGAGAACGGCACCACCGGCCGGTCCTGGACGACCAGGAGGGCGCGGTCCGCGGAGCGTTCCGCCGCCGGGTGCTCCGTCTCCTCCCACAGTCCGGCGTCGGCCCTCCCCGAGGTCCACACCGCGCCGCCGAGCCGCAGCACCAGGCCGTCGGCGAGGTCGTGCGCCGCCTTCCGTCCCGCCTCGTCGGGGCGGGAGCGGATCTCGACCCACCAGCAGGGGGCGGGCAGGTTCGCGGCGAGGTCGGAGCCGAGGAGGCGGTCGACCTCGTCCCGGTTCTCCACACGGAGCCCGGGCTCGAAGGTGGCCAGGAGGCGGCCGTCGGCGTCCTTGATCTGGAGGAGGTCGGTGTCGTCCCGGTACCTGTGCAGGAACAGCTCGGGGTCGACGCGCCGGAGGGCCCGGGCGACCGCCTGCTCGTCGGGTTCGGCGGCCACCAGGGCGACGACGTCGTAGCTCAACGGCACTCCTCGGGGCTGGGGACGGACCGGCCGTGAGGCGGGCGGGTCACCGTGCGCCGACGAGCATACTCATAACGTTACGAACCGCCCGTTCCGGGTCCGGCGGGCAGGCGGGAGAGGGCGGCTTCTCCGGCGGGACGCCAGGTGGGCTTGCCTCCGGGGAGGCCCCGGTCGCCGGCGCGGCCGATGGCGATGAGGTCGAGGGCGCGCAGCAGCGCCCACCCCCGGGCGCGGCGCACGGTGGCCGGGTCGGCGCGGGCGTACGCGGAGAAGAACGCCGCGTCCGCGCCCGCGGGCAGCAGGAGCCAGGCCGCCGAGAGGTCGGTCGCCGGGTCTCCGGCGCACATGTCGCCGAAGTCGATCACCCCCGCCAGGGTGCCGTCCGCTATGACGGTGTTGGCCGGGTGCAGGTCGCCGTGGATCCACACCGGCGGCCGGTCCCAGGCGGGGGCCGCCAGCGCGTCGTCCCACACCCGGCGGAGCCGGTCGGTGCCGCCGCCGGGGCCCAGGGAGTCCAGGCCCCGCTCGGCCGCCTCGGCGAGGTGCTCCAGGGGGACGCCGCGGTCGGGGCCGAGCGGCGCGTCGTCGGGGGCCCGGCGGTGGAGGGCGGACAGGAAGCCGGCCAGGGCCCCGGCGGCGTGCGGGCCGCGGGTGATCGGCGACCGGTCGCCCGGGCCGCCCGGGACCCAGGCGGCGACGGACCACGTGTCGGGGAAGCGCACGGTGGGCTCGCCGACCCGGACCGGCACCGGCACCGGCAGGGGCAGGCGGGGCGCCAGCAGCGGCAGCCAGCGGTGCTCCTTCCGGAGCAGGGAGGACGCACGCGGCGTGCGCGGCAGGCGCACCGCCAGGCCCTCGCCGAGCCGCCACATCCGGTTGTCCCAGCCGCCGTCGACCAGCTCCAGCTCCAGCCCCGCCAGGTCCGGGTGCTGCTCCTTCAGCAGCCCGCGCACCAGCTCGCCGTCGAGCGTGACGTCCTCCATCGGCCTCCCCTTCGTCGTCGTTCCGCCTGCTCCGTGCGGTGGGCCGGTCGAAGGCCGCGCCCGGAGGGGGCCCTCGAGGATCCGCGTGCGGGCGGGGGCCTCCCGCCCGCCGGGTCCGGGTCCGGGTTCGCGGCGCCGCTCGACGAGTGCCTCGACGGCGGGGCCGCGGGGCCTCCGGGGCCGCTCATGGCGGGCCTGCGACCGGACGGGCACCGGAGCGCGGGTATCCGCATACTCCCGGTCGGCGCCCCGCGCGGCAACCCCCGGCCCGGGCGGTTCCGGGCCTTGTGAAAACGAACAGCGCTCGTTTAATGTGGCCCGACCACCCCCCGAGGAGGCCGCCGTGGGACGACCGCGCACCCCCCTCCTGAGCCCCGAGCGCATCACGCACGCGGCCCTGGAGATCGTCCGCGAGCAGGGCGACTTCACCGTCGCCGGGCTCGCCGCGCACCTGGGCGTGCGGGTCTCCTCGCTCTACAACCACGTCCGCTCCAAGTCCGAGATCATCCAGGCCATCCGCCGCGACCGCCTCCTGCCCGCGCTGGAGCGGCTCCGGGACGAACCCGATCCCCGGCGCCTGCTCGAACTGCTCGTCCTCGACTACTACGACTTCCTCAGCCGGGTCCCGCAGCTCGTCCCGCTGCTCGTCTCCGAGCCGATCCGGCAGCCGGAGATGCTCGCCTACTACGACCTGATCGCCCGCTCGATCGCCCGCATGGGCGTGCCCGAGGACGAGGTCATGCCCGCCCTCGGCCTCCTGGAGGGCTACGTGCTCGGCGCCGCCGTGGACCTGGGCTCGGAGCCCTTCGACCCGCGGGACACGGACGGGGCGCCGCACCTGGGCGCGGCCCTGTCCCACCGGGACGCCGACGACCCGCGCAGGCTCCGCTCCTTCGAGGCCGGCCTCGCGATCGCGCTGCGCGGCCTGGCCGCCGGCGCCCCCTGAGCGGACCCGTCCGCCCCCCATCCCCCGAGGAGACCGCACTTGACGAACATCCTGATCCGCGACGGTGTCCTGTTCTCCGGCGGACGCCTCCTGGAGGCCACCGCCCTGGCCGTCCGGGACGGCCGGATCGCCGCCGTCGGCACCGAGGAGGAGGCCCGCGCCGCGGCCGGTCCCGGCGCCGCGGTGGTCGACGCCGCCGGCGGCCTGGTGACGCCGGGCTTCGCCGACGCCCACGTCCACGCCTGCTTCGGCGGGGTGGAGGCCGCCCGCTGCGACCTCACCGGGGCCGCCACCGCCCGGGACTGCCTGGACGCGATCCGCGCCTACGCCGACGCCCACCCCGACACCCCCGGCGGCTGGGTGCTGGGCGGCGGCTGGGGCATGGCGCTGTTCAGCGGCGGCACCCCCACGCGGGAGCTGCTGGACGCGGTGGTCCCCGACCGGCCCGTGTTCGTCATCAACGCCGACCACCACGGCGCCTGGGCCAACAGCCGCGCCCTCGCCCTGGCCGGGGTCGGCGCCGACACCCCCGACCCCGCCGACGGCCGCATCGAGCGGGACGCCGACGGCACCCCGTCGGGCACCCTGCACGAGGGGGCGATGGACCTGGTCGGACGGGTGGTCCCGCCCACGACGGCGGCGGAGTGCGAGGCCGGTGTGCTGGCCGCCCAGGAGTACCTGCTCTCGCTCGGGGTGACCGCCTGGCACGAGGCGATCGTCGGCGAGTACGCCGGGTACCCCGACATCGCGCCCGCCTACGCCGCCCTGGCCTCCGCAGGAAGCCTGCACGCCCGGGTGACCGGCGCGGTGTGGGTGCCGCGGGGGCTCGCCCCCGACGGCGTGGACGACTTCGTGGCCGGCCTGCGCGCCCGCCGGGACGGGCCGGGTCTGCGCCTGGACACCGCCAAGATCATGGTGGACGGGGTCGCCGAGAACCGCACCGCCGCCCTGCACGACCCCTACCTGTCGCCCTGCGCCTGCGGCGGCCCCGAACGCGGCCTCGCCTACTTCGGCCAGGACCTGCTCGACGCGCTCGTGCCCGCGCTCAACGCCGCCGGGATCGCCGCCCACTTCCACGCGATCGGCGACCGCGCCGTCACCATGGCGCTCGACGCGGTCCGGCGCGTGGCGCCCGGGCACCGCGCCCGGGTGCGCAACCACCTCGCCCACCTCCAGGTCGTCGACCCCCGCGACGTCCCCCGGTTCCGGGAGCTGGGGGTCACGGTCAACATGCAGGCCCTGTGGGCGTGCGTCGAGGAGCAGATGACCGAGCTGACGCTGCCGCTCCTGGGACCCGAACGCGCCCGATGGCAGTACCCCTTCGGCTCGCTCGCCGCCGACGGGGCGGACCTGGCCATGGGCTCGGACTGGCCGGTGTCCACCCCCGACCCCTGGCAGGCGGTCCACGTCGCCGTGAACCGCCGTTCGCCCGGCGACACGGCGTCCCCGCCGCTGGAGGCGGGGGAGGCGCTGACTCTGGCCCTGGCGCTGGAGGCGTACACGGCCGGATCGCACCGGCTGCTCGGGTTCGCCGACTCCGGCCTCCTGGAGGCGGGAAGGGCCGCCGACCTGTGCGTCGCCGACCGGAACCCCTTCGCGGGCCCGCCGGAGGACGTCCACCTCACCCGCAACCGGCTGACCGTCCTGGACGGGCGGATCGTCCACGGCGGCTGAGCGGAGCCCCGGCCCCCGCCCCGGCCCGCCCGTACCCCGCGCCCGGCGCGGCCGGGCGCGGGCCGGGGCGCCGCGGTCGTACAGGACCCGCCGGGTACCGTCCGGGTCCGGCGGAGGATGGGCGCACCCCTCCGGGTCCCCGGGCTCAGGTCCGGTTCTCGGCGCTTCCGGCCAGGATGGGCTGGTCGACCAGCCGGGACAGCACCAGGGTGCTCTTGGTGCGGACCACGAAGGGCTCGGCGCCGATACGCTCGATGACCTCCTCCAGGTGCCGGGTGTCGCGCGCCCGCACCTGGACGATGGCGTCGGCCTCGCCGGTGACCGTGCAGGCCGAGGTGATCTCGGGGTAGGCGGACAGGCCCGTGCGGATCTCCCCGGGGGAGGTGCGCGCCCGGCAGTACAGCTCGATGAACGCCTCGGTGGTCCAGCCGACGGCCTGGGGCTCCACCACGACGGTGAACCCGCGCACCGCGCCGGACTCCACCAGGCGGTCCACCCGCCGCTTGACGGCGGACGGGCTCAGCCCCACCTGGCCGCCGATCTCCGCGAAGCTCATGCGCGCGTCCGCGCCGAGGATCGCGATGATCCGCTCATCGACACGATCAAGACGCATGGTGTCCCTTTGTCCACTTCTGATGCCGGCGGTCACATCGTACCGGCGCGTCCCCAGGTGAGCCGCCGTGTCGTTTCCTATGGTCACTGATGGTGACATGGACAATGCATATGGTCGCAACGCCTGGGCGAGGGAGTGGACACGTGCGAGCACCGTCTCTGACCGTGATGTCGGGGGTCCTCATGGCCTCCCTGGTGGCGGCCCCGGCACCCGCCGCGGCACAGGCCCCCGCCCCGGAGCGGCCCGGGACCACGCGCATCGACCAGAAGGCCCTGCGCTGGGGGCCCTGCGAGGACCTCGACCCCGTGGGCGACGAGACCCTGGAGTGCGCGACGCTCACCGTCCCCATGGCGCACAACGGCCGCGGCCCCGGCGACCCCGTCCGGATCGCCCTGTCCCGGGTGCCCGCCACCGGCGCCGCCGAGCACACCCTGCTGGTCAACCCGGGCGGGCCGGGCAGCGCCGGGCGCCGGTGGGCCTCCTACACGCACCTGCGCATGTCGCCCGAACTGCGCGAGGTCTACGACGTCGTCGCCTTCGACCCGCGCGGCGTGGGCGCCTCCACCCCGAGGATCACCTGCGACCCGGAACACTTCACCCCGCCGCGCCCCGACGGCGTCCCCGCCGACCCCGGGGCCGAGCAGGCGCTGCGGGCCGACGCCGAGGAGTACGCCCGGTCCTGCGCGCAGAACACCGGACCGCTGCTGGACCACATGCGCACCGAGGACATCGCCCACGACATGGACGCCATCCGGGCCGCCCTGGACCTGGAGCGGATCGACTACCTCGGCTACTCCTACGGCAGCTACCTGGGCACCGTCTACTCCGCCCTGTACCCGGACCGGGTGCGCTCGCTCATCCTCGACAGCGTGGTCGACCCCGACACCCCCTGGTACGAGAGCAACCTGCGCCAGAGCCTGGCCCTGGACCGGTCCGCCCGCGACTTCTTCGGCTGGGTCGCCCGCCACGACGCCGCCTACGGCCTGGGCACCGACGCCGACGCGGTCGAGGAGGCGTACTACACGCTGCGCTCGGAGCTGGCCTCCGAGCCCGTCGACGGCGTGGTCGGGCCGACCGAGCTGGAGAGCGCCGTCATCGTCGTCGCCTACAGCGGCGCCTCCTGGCCGACCGTGGCCGCCGCCCTGTCCGACCGCATCGTCGACGGCGACCCCGCCGCCCTGAAGAAGCTCTTCGACACCTACGGGGAGCAGCCCGACGCCGACACCGACACCGGGTACGGCGGCTACCTCGCGGTCCAGTGCACGGACGCCCCCTGGCCCAAGGACTGGGACACCTGGCACCAGGACGCCGAAGGAGTGCACGCGGCCGCGCCCTTCATGGGCTGGCACAACATCTGGTACAACGCTCCGTGCGCCACCTGGGACGCCGAGGTCGAGGAGTGGTTCCAGGTCGGCGACGGCGCCTACGAGCACCCCGCCTACCGGGGCGACGCGCTCATCGTGCACGCCACCGGGGACGGGGCCACCCCCGTGGAGGGCTCCTACTCCCTGCGCGACCGGCTGCCGGGGTCGGCGCTGGTCGTCGAGGAGGGCGGACTCACCCACGGGGTGACGCTCACCGGCAACGTCTGCGTCGACGAGATCGCCCGCGACTACCTGCTGGAGGGCACCCTCCCCGAGCGGACGGGGGGCGAGGGGCCCGACGCCGTCTGCCAGGCCCGGCCCGAGCCGTCCCCGCGCACCGCGCAGAGCGAGCCTTTGGTGGATCGCCCGGGGACGTCCGGGTGAGCGTGGAATAGGCTGGAATCAGCGCGAACGGACCTGATCCCGCGGTCGCGGAGCCGACGGCGGGCGGATGGGGGAGATGCGATGCTGCGGACCTCACCGGTGAGGATTCTCGGCGAACGGGACAGGGAGGCCGTGCGCGCCCTCCTGGACATGGATCCGGTGGGGAACGTGTTCGTCACCTCCCGGCTGATGGCCGCGGGGATCTCCGCGGGCAACGGGACCGAGGTGTGGGGGCACGTCGAGCACGGCCGCCTCACCGCGCTCTGCTACTCCGGGGCCAACCTGGTCCCCGTCAACGCGGGCCCCGCGGCGATCCGCAGCTTCGCCGACCACGCCCGCTGGCGGGGCAGGCGCTGCTCGTCCATCGTCGGCCCGGTCGACGCGGTCAGCGACTTCTGGCAGCAGGTCACCCCCGCCTGGGGGCCGGCCCGCGCCATCCGCGCCAGCCAGCCCGTGCTGGAGATCTCCGGCGAGCCCGCCGTGCCCGCCGACCCGCTGGTGCGCCGGGTCCGGCGCACCGAGCTCGACATCCTCGTACCCGCCTGCGTGGCCATGTTCACCGAGGAGGTCGGCGTCCCGCCGGACTCCGGCGACGGCGGCGCCCTGTACCGCGCCCGCATCGAGGAGCTGGTGCGCACCGGCCGCGCCTTCGCCCGCATCGAGGACGGCCGGGTCGTCTTCAAGGCCGAGGTCGGCGCGGTCACCCCGCAGGCCTGCCAGATCCAGGGCGTGTGGGTCCACCCCGACCTGCGCGGGCAGGGCCACTCGGTGCCGGGCATGGCCGCCGTCGTGCGCCACGCCCTGGCCGAGATCGCGCCGCGGGTCACCCTGTACGTCAACGACTTCAACACCCCGGCCCGGGCCGCCTACCGGCGGGTCGGGTTCCGACAGGTCGGAGAGGTCATGTCGGTGCTCTTCTGACCGGCGGCCGCCGACACCGCCGGGAGAAAGGGACCGCGACGGTGCACGGTGTCTACATAGCGTCCAGCGACGCCGAGGGGGACAAGCGCCCGGTCGCGCTCGGCCTGGCCGAGCTGCTGGCGGGGACCGTCGACACCCTCGGCGTGTTCCGGCCGGTGGTGGGCGCGGGCGAGCGCGACCCGCTGGTCGAGACGGTCCGCCGCAGGTTCGGGGTCGCGGCGCCCTACGAGGAGTGCACCGGCGTGGTCTACGACCGGGTCCGCGACGACCCCGAACAGGCCATGTCCGAGATCGTCGCCGCCTACGGGGCGCTGGCCGCGAAGTGCGCGGCCGTCGTCGTCATCGGCACCGACTACACCGACGTGGCCACCCCCACCGAGTTCGCGTTCAACGCCCGTGTCGCCGCCAACCTGGGCACCCCGGTGCTGCTGGTGCTCTCCGGCCGCGGCCTCTCCGAGGAGCAGGTCCGCGGCGCCGCCGCGGTCGCCGAGGCCGAACTCGCCCGCGAGCACGCCGCCCCCCTGGGCACCGTCGTGGGCCGGGTCGACCCCGACAGGGTCGCGGCGCTGCGCGCCGCCGGGCCCTGGTCGGTGCTGCCCGAGGTGCCGGGCCTCACCGTGCCCACCGTCCGCGACCTGCAACGGGCCTGCGGCGGGCGGCTGCTGTTCGGGGAGGACAAGCGCACCGGCCGCGAGGTGTCGGGCATCCTCGTCGCCGCCATGTCCCTGCCGCACATCCTGGACCGGATGCGCGACGACAGCGCCGTCATCCTCCCCGCCGACCGGGCGGGCGCGGTCCTGCCCGCGCTCATCGCCGCCCACCTGTCCCCGGACTTCCCGGCGATCGCCGGGGTCTTCCTCACCGGCGACACCGACGCCGACATGCCCGAACCCGTCTGGCGGCTGCTCGCCGGGATGCACGTGCGGGTCCCCGTCATCGCCACCGGCCTGGACACCTTCACCGCCGCCACCCTGCTCGCCGACGTCCGCGGCGGCGGCGCGCCCCTGCCCGACCACAAGATCGAGTCCGCGGTGGCCGCCTTCGACTCCGGCGTGGACGGGCCCGCCCTGCTCGAACGCCTCCAGGTGGCCCGCACCGACACCGTCACCCCGCTCATGTTCGAGTCCACCCTGCTCGGCCGGGCCCGCGCCGACCGGCGGCGCATCGTCCTGGCCGAGGGCACCGAGGAGCGGGTGCTGCGCGCCGCCGACCTGGTGCTGCGCCGCGACGTCGCCGACCTCACCCTGCTCGGGGACCCCCGCGAGATCCGGGCCCGCGCCGCGGACCTGGGCCTGGACGTGGCCGCCGCCGACCTGGTCGACCCGGAGGCGTCGCCGCTGCGGGACGAGTTCGCCGCCGAGTACGCCCGGCTGCGCTCCCACAAGGGCGTCACCGAGCAGCTGGCCCGCGACACCGTCGGGGAGGTCTCCTACTTCGGCACCCTCATGGTCCACCTGGGGTACGCCGACGGCATGGTGTCCGGGGCGGTCCACACCACCGCCCAGACCATCCGCCCCTCGTTCGAGATCCTGCGCACCTCGCTGGTGTCCAGCGTGTTCTTCATGTGCCTGGCCGACCGGGTGCTCGTCTACGGCGACTGCGCCGTCGTCCCCGACCCCACCGCCGAACAGCTCGCGGAGATCGCCTCCGCCTCCGCCGACACCGCCGCCCGCTTCGGCGTGGACCCCCGGGTGGCCCTGCTGTCCTACTCCACCGGCGCCTCCGGCAGCGGCGCCGACGTGGACAAGGTGCGCACCGCCACCGACCTGGTCCGCGAACGCCGACCGGACCTGCCGGTGGAGGGCCCCATCCAGTACGACGCGGCCGTCGACCCCGGGGTGGCCCGCACCAAGCTCCCCGACAGCCGGGTGGCCGGGCGCGCCACGGTGTTCGTCGTCCCCGACCTCAACACCGGCAACACCCTGTACAAGGGCGTGCAGCGCAGCGCCGGCGCGGTCGCGGTGGGGCCGGTGCTCCAGGGGCTGCGCCGCCCGGTCAACGACCTCTCCCGGGGCGCGACCGTGCGGGACATCGTCAGCACCGTCGCCATCACCGCCGTCCAGGCCCAGGCCGGGGACTGACGGGGGCCGCCGGACGGCCGCGGAGGTTTCGCACACATCGGTGTCAGAACGGGGTCGGAGGCGGTTTCGCGGCGTCCCGCCACGGTTAGCCTGCAAAGGGCGCCGATCGCGCTTTTCGTCACCGCACCCCGAGAGAGCGCCGATGACCCTGCGCAACCCGACCGGCCGCACCCGCCTGTCCCTGGCCTTCCTCCTGGCCGCCCTGGCCGTGCTGGGGCCGCTCAACATCGACATGTACCTGCCCGCGTTCCCGGAGATCTCCGCCGACCTGGGCGCCGGGGCCTCGCAGGTCCAGCTCAGCCTCACCACCTGCCTCGTCGGGCTGGCGGCCGGCCAGTTCATCGTCGGCCCGCTCAGCGACGCGTACGGCCGCCGCGGGCCGCTGCTGGTCTCCCTGGGCCTCTTCGTGCTGGCGTCCGCCGTGTGCGCGCTGGCCCCGAACATCGCCGTGCTGGTGGCCGGCCGCTTCCTCCAGGGGCTGACCGCCTCGGCCGGGGTGGTGCTCTCCCGCGCGGTCGTGCGCGACGTGTTCGACGGGCACGAGCTCACCCGGTTCTTCGCCCTGCTCATGGTGATCAACGCGGTGGCCCCGCTGGTGGCGCCGGTGGCGGGCGGCGCCCTGCTGTGGCCGGATTTCACCGGGTGGGAGACCGTGTTCTGGGCCCTGGCGCTGCTGGGCGTCGCCATCGTCGCGGTCACCGCCCTGCGCCTGCCCGAGACCCTGCCCCGGGAGCGGCGCACCCCCGGCACGGTCCGGGGCACCCTGCGCAGCATCGGCGGGCTGCTGCGCGACCGCGTGTTCCTGGGGTACGCGCTGGTCACCGGGCTGCTGCACGGCGGCAGCTTCGCCTACGTCGCCGGGACGCCCTTCGTCTACCAGGAGCTGCACGGGGTGTCCCCGCAGGTCTTCGGGGTGCTGTTCGGCATCAACGGGATCGCGATCATCGGCGGCAGCTGGGCGGTGGGCCGGTTCTCGCCGCGCTTCGGCGAACGCCGCCTGCTGGTCACCGCCGTCTCCGTGGCCGTGCTGGCCACCGGGGTGCTGCTGGCCGCGACGGTGTTCCAGGGGCCGCTGATCGCCCTGGTCGTCCCGATCTTCGTCTACATGACCTGCATGGGCATGATCCTCACCGGCTCGTTCGCCCTGGCCATGGAGGGGCAGGAGCGTCGGGCGGGCAGCGCCAGCGCCCTGCTGGGCGCGCTGTCCCCGCTGTTCGGCGCGGTGGTCGCGCCCCTGGTGGGGCTGGACGAGACGACGGCGGTGCCGATGGGCGCCCTGCTGTTCGGCACCTCCGCCGTCGGACTGCTGGTCCTGGTGGCGATGACCTCCCGGCGTCCCCGCGTCCCCGTCGCCGAGGCCTGAGCGGCGGTGCGGGATCCCCCGGAGGTCCGGCGGGCCTTCCGGGACCCCGTCCCGGGCATTGCCAACGTGTTGCATGTCACATGGCTCTCCCTGGGGCCCGCACTGTTTCCTTTGTCTGCATCGGGGAGGACACGTGACGGGGTTTTGTGGCCAATCCCAGGCAGGGTGAAGGCGGGTGTGCTGTTCTGGACTCGGCACACCCTTGTCTAAGGTGAGTGCAGGCGGCGCAACCCGCGCGCCCGACGCGGGTGATTGGAGTGACCGGATGGCTGAGGCGAGGCAACTCCGGGAATACGTGCCCGCGGAGGTACCCGAGAACGCGGAACCCGCCCCCATCGAGGGCGGCGACCTCACCGGCGGCGCCACCGACCACACCGTGTGGAGCTGCGCGGGCAACCTCACCGCCGTCCGCTCCGTCCGCGCCCGCGTACGCGACTTCCTCGCCCGCATGGGCCACTCCGAGACCGTCCTGGACGACGCCGAGCTCGCCGTCAGCGAACTGGCCACCAACGCCCTGCTGCACTCCCGCTCCGGACAGAGCGGCGGGGTCATGACGCTGTTCATCCGCTCCGACGGCTCCCGGCTGCGCGTCGCCATCGCGGACCAGGGGGAGCGCGCGGGGGAGGGCGGCCACACCCGCGAGGACGGCGACGACTTCGGCCGCGGCAAGCTCATCGTCGACAGCTGCGCCACCCGCAGCGGCGAGTACTGGAGTGAGGCCACCCACGTGGCCTGGTTCGAGATCGAGGACCCCCGTCCGGGCCTCCCCCTGGCGGGCGACACCGTCTGAGCCCCGCGGGCGCCGCGCACGGCCCCGGACCCCCGCCCCGAACCCCGTCGGGACGGAGGGCGGCGGCGTCAGGCGGTCAGGCCCGGGGCGGCGATCCGCTCGGGCTCGGGGGCGCAGCGCACCGTCACCCGGCGGCCCTCCGGAGCAGGGCAGTCCGCCCCCGTCATCACACAGGCCCCCGTCCACAGCGCCAGCGCCACCAGCGCGGCCCGCGTGGCCTCCTCACCGCGCTCGTCCACGGCGACCACGTCCTCGGCGGTCAGCGACAGGTGCTCGCGCAGCGCGACGAACCGCGCCATCAGGTCGCTGTGCGGGTACAGCGTCGTCAGCAGTCCCGCCCCGGTCTCCTCATAGCCCAGGATGCCGTTGTCGAACAGCCCCCGCGAAGGGCTGTACCCGGTGCCGTCCGGACTGGGCCGCAGCAGGTCCTCGAAGGGCGTCGTGCCCAGGGCGTCGCCGAACGCGATGACCTGCCGCACCCGCGAGCGCTCGGCCAGCTCCAGCGCCACGGGCGCCAGGTCGGCGCTCACCACCAGCAGGCGGGCGTCGGTCTCGGCCAGGGCCGCGCACTGCACGTCGGTATCGGAGGCGGGGGACAGGGGCAGGGCCCGGCCGCCCACCGCCATCACGGTGTAGGTGGCCAGGAACCGCTCGGGCGAGACCGGGGCCAGCACGCCGACCACGTCGCCCAGGCACAGGCCCCGCTGGCTCAGCCCCGCGGCGGCCCGCTCCACCGTGGCGGCGAAGGTCAGCGCGTCGACGCGCGCCCCCCCGCCGCGGATGCTGCCGCCCAGGCCCGGGCGCAGTCGCAGGCGCTCGCACAGCCCGCCGGTCAGCGAGCCGATGGGGTCGTCCCGGCGCGGCAGGTTGCGCCCCGGTCGTCCGGTTCCAGAAGACAGCCCTACCCCCATGCGTTCCCCCAGTTCACCCTGGTCGCGGCGGTACCGCCATCCGGGCTCGTCACGCCCCCTCCACGTGGCGAGCCCGGCGGCGCCGCACCGGCCGGTCCGAGCGAGGTCCCTCCCCAGGTTCCACCTCGCGCCGGTGCGGGTTCCCACCGGCCCCGGGAGTCCTCCCGGGGCTGACGGTCCGCCGGGATTCCGGGCAGCGCACCCGGGCCGACGGCCGTTCCCGGAGCGCCCGGACCGCGCCACCGAAGTGCCGCGATCGCGTGCGTTCCATGGCTGGAAGCCTAGCGCGTTCACGGTCGGATGCACATGCATATTGCTATGCAGATGCATATGTAGATTCAGTGCCCAGGGGCCGGTACAGGCCCCGTTCGCGGGGGTTTCGGAGGAACCGTCAGTCCCGTCCCCCGTGGCTCTGCATCCACGCCGCGATCTGCGTGCGCGAATGGAAGCCCATCTTTCTGTTGATGTTGGCGATGTGCCGGGCGGCGGTCGCCGGGCTGATGAACAGCGCCCGCGCGATCTCCGGGTTGCTCCGCCCCCTGCTCACCAGCCGGGCCACCTCCAGCTCGCGCCGGGTCAGGCGCTGCTGGGGCGGCGTCTGCGGCGGGGGAGGCGGCGGGGCCGCGGCGGTCCGCGCCGGACGGGCCGCCCGGGCGGGCGTGCGCCGGGGGGCGGGGGACGGGCTGCGCCGGGACGGCGGCCGGCGCCCCTCCTCGGCCAGGCGCTCGGCCTCGCGCACCGCCTCGGCGGTGCTCAGCCCCCGGCCCTCCTCCCAGAGGGAGACCAGGCGCTTGCGGCGCCTGCGGGTCTTCTCCTCGTCGCCGAAGGGCCAGGGTGCCGGGGGTACGGACAGCCCCAGCCGCTCGCGCATCTGCACGGCCGCCCCGGCGATACGGCAGGCGGCGTCGCGCATGCCGACCGCGAACGCCACCCGGGCGATCGCGACCAGCGCCCGGCCGACCTCGGCCCGCTGGCCGGCGGCGTGGCTCAGCAGCAGTCCCTCGCTCAGGTAGTCGCAGGCCTGCTCGACCCGCTCCTGCGCGTACGCCACCCTGCCGATCCCGGCCAGGCAGCGGGCCTCCTCGGCGGAGGCGCCGATCATCCGCTGGGTGTCCAGCGCCTCCCGGTAGCAGCGGTCCGCCGTCACCAGGTCCCCGCCCAGCTCGGCCGCGCGGGCCTGGCCGATGAGGGTGACGCCCACGCCCCAGCGGTGGTCGATCCCGCGCAACAGGGTCAGCGCCGCGTTGTAGTGCTGGTCGGCGGTCTGGTGGTCGCCCTGCTGGGCGGCCAGCGCGCCCCGGGTGCCCAGGGCGATCGCCTCGCCCCACAGGTCGCCGGACTCCCGGCACAGCCGCAGGGCCTCCTCCACCCGAACCGCCGCCCGGTCGGGCACCCGCTCGCGCACCTCCACCAGCGCCAGCAGGTTCAGGGCGGTGCGCACGAACATCTCGTCGCCCGACTCCCGGCACAGCCGCAGCCCCTCCTCGCCCAGGGACAGCGCCAGGGCGTGGTCGCGGCGCACCCGCGCCAGCTGGGCCCGGCCCACCAGGGCGCGCGCCCGTGAGGGGGCCTTCTCGGCGTCCTCCAGGTCCAGGAGGAGGTCCATGAGGTGGGCGCCCTCGGAGTAGTCGTGGTGGCTCACCCAGTGCGCCACCAGGCTCGACGCCAGCCGCAGCCCCGGCTCGGCCCGGCCCTCCCGGTGCGCCCAGCGCAGCAGCGAGCGCAGCGTGTCGAACTCGGCGAGCACCCGGCGCCGCCCGGCGTCGCGCTCGCTCCAGGGCATGGCCCGGCTCGACTCCAACCGCAGGCCCAGGTCCTCGGCCAGCCGGGTCATCCGGTCCAGCAGCCGCTCCCGGAGCAGGCCGTCCTCGCCCGCCTCGGCCAGCCGCTCGGCGGCGAACGCCCGCACCGCCTCGGGCAGCCGGTACCGCAGCCGCCCCTCGAACTCGCCGGTGACGGTGATCAGCGACCGGTCCAGCAGCGACGCCAGCAGGTCCAGGACGTGCTCCCGGGCCAGGCCGTCGCTGGCGCACACCTGCTCGGCCGACTCCAGATCCCAGCCGCGGAACACCGACAGCCGCCGCAGCAGGACCCGCTCCGGCTCGGGCAGGGTCCGGTAGACGAAGTCCAGGACGATCGGCAGCACCTCGCTGCGGGCCACCGCCTGGCCCGGGCCCGGCCGGAACTCGGGCGAGGCCAGGTGGGCGCGCAGCCCCTCGGCGAGGGCGTCCGGCCCGATGCCCGGAGCGCTCCCCCCGAGCACCTCGATGCCCAGCGGCACCCCGCCGGCCAGGTCGCACAGCACCGCCGCCGTCTCCAGGTCCTGCCGGGACGGGTCGAAGCGGGGGTCGCGGATGCGCGCCCGGTCCAGGAACAGCCGCACCGCCTCGGAGTCGGCGGGGTCGGGCGGCGGGCCGTTGCGCGAGGCCACCGGCAGCGCCATGGGCGTCATGCGCCACACCGTCCCGCCCGACAGCCGCACCGGCTCCAGCGCGGTGATCAGGATCGACACCCCCGGGCAGGCGGCCAGCAGGGTCTCGCCGATACCGGTGACCGCGTCAGCCACGGGGTCGCAGGCGTCCAGCACCAGCAGCAGCCGCCGGTCGCGCAGCGCCTCGACCACGGTCGTCGCCAGGGGCTGCCCCGGCTCCTCCACCACGCCCACCGCCTGCGCCACCCGGGCGTGGACCTCCAGCTCGGTGTGCGCGTCGGTGAGGTCGGCGGCCCACACCCCGTCGGGGAAGGACGCGGTGGACTGTTCGGCCACACGCAGGGCCAACCGGGTCTTGCCGATCCCCTCGGTGCCGCACAGCGTCACCGAGCGGCTGGACTCGAGCAGCCGCAGCAGGCTGCTCAGGTCCCGCTCACGGCCCACGAAGCCGGTGCCCGGCCGAGGGAGGTTGTGCCGCGCGGGCGCGGTCGAAGATGCCATGGCCTTCACATGTCAGGGCGGTCGGGGAGGTCCTCACCGTGGTGGGGGTCGCTGGCAAGGGGACGACTTCGTAGAGGGGGTGGTCGGAATCTCTGTCTTAGCGCCTGTACGCGCGGTGTGCAAGTGCGGTCGGAGCGCGCCGGTCCCTTCATGTCCGATCTCGGGAGGAAGCCCAGCCGGTCAGCTGGGTCCGCGAGGAAATCGAGAGTTTTCTGAAGATGTTCGCGATGTGCCGGGCCGCCGTCGCCTGGCTGATCGTCAGCCGCTCGGCGATCTCCCTGTTGGACAGCCCCTGCTCGACCAGTTCGGCGATCTCGCGCTCGCGCGGGGTGAGGGTCACCGGCTCGGCCGGGCGGTCCGAGGAGCGGGGGAAGGCCAGGGCGCGGTCGCGCACCTGCTCCAGCGGCAGCGACCGCCAGGCGTTCCAGGCCTCGGCGGTGCGGACGGGGCCCACCCGCTCCTCGACGGCCGACCGCAGCCGCACGGTCTCGGCCGAGGGCCGGTCCAGGGCCGTCCGCAGGTCGGCGGCCACCCCCGTCAGCGCGGCGGCCCGCTCGGCCTCCTCCTCGGCCAGCGCCAGCTCGCCCAGCGCCTCCAGCGCCCGGGCCACCGCGATGCGCTGCCCGGAGGTGAAGCTCACCCGCAGGCAGGAGGCCAGCGGCTCGCGGGCCTGGAGGATCAGGCCCTGCGCCAGGTAGAGCCGGCCCAGCTCCCGTGAGCAGTGCGCGGTGGCCGGGGCGGCGCCCAGCTCCTCGAACACCGCCAGGGACTCGGAGAACAGGTCGCGGGCCCGCTCGAACTCGTCCTGCTCGGCGGCGATCGACCCCAGCACGTGCAGGCAGCGCGCCACGCTCCACCGGTCGTGCAGCTTCTCGCCCAGCTCGATGCAGTGCCGCAGCAGCTCCACGGCCCTGTCCGGCTCCCCGCGCCGCCGGGCCAGCTGGGCCAGCACGCCCAGCGCGGTGGTCTCGGTGAGCGGGTCGCCGTCCTGCTCGGCCCAGGCCAGGGCGCGCTCGGCGTGCCGGCGCCCCTCGTCCAGGGCGTTGGTGCGCAGCGCCAGCGCCGCCATGGTGGCCAGCGCCGAGGCGGCGGCCCCCGCCTCCCGGCAGGCCCGTGCCGCCTCCAGGGCGCACATGGCCAGGGTGGACACCCGCGGCGCCACGTCCAGGTCCAGCCGCAGCTCGGCCTGGAGCGCCAGCGCGCGGGCCCGCAGCTGCGGCGACTGCCCGTCGGGGTCGGCGGCCAGCACCGACTCCAGGATCCGCCCTCCGGCGGCGGCCTGGTCGCGCACCAGCCAGTAGGGGCGCAGCGCCACGCACACCCGCAGGGCGTCGTCCACCCGGCCGCGCGAGAGCGCCCACCGCACCACCCGGGCGTGGTTCTCCCGGTGGTGGTCGAGCAGGCGGAAGTGGGCCAGCCGCTCCGACCAGCCCATCGGGGACCGGGAGCCCTCGGCCGCCGCCTCCAGGCGGGTGACGCAGAAGTCCAGGTACCGGGACCAGCGCTCGTCCTCGCCGCCCTCCGCGGCCAGGTGCTCGGCGGCGTAGGCGCGCACCGTCTCGGTCAGCCGGTAGTGGGCGGTGCCCTCGATCTCGGAGTCCACCATGATGAGGGACTTGTCCAGCAGCGAGAAGTGCAGCGGCAGGATGTCGGCCGGGTCCACCCCGTCGCCCGCGCACACGTCCTCGGCCGCCTCCAGGTACCAGGTTCCGAACACCGACAGGCGGTGCAGCAGCGCCCGCTCCGGCTCGTTCAGCAGGCCGTGGCTCCACTCCAGGACCGCTCGCAGCGTGCGCTGGCGCGGCGGCAGGTCGCCGGACCCGTCGCTGGTGAGCAGCTGGAACCGGTCGTCCAGGCGGCGCAGGATCTGCTGCACCGACAGCACCCGCACCCGGGCCGCGGCCAGCTCGATGGCCAGCGGCATGCCGTCGAGCAGCCGGCAGATCTCGGCGATGTGGCCGGAGTTCTCGCGGGTCATCTCGAACCCGGAGCGGGCCGCGTGCGCCCGCGTGACGAACAGCCGCACCGACTCGTAGCGCTGGGCGTCGCGCCGGGGCAGCGGCGCCGGGTCGGCGGAGTAGGGGTCGGTGGGCGTGGGCCGGGCGGGGAGGGACAGCGGCGGCACCCGCCAGATGCTCTCCTCGGGAACGTGCAGGGGCTGGCGGCTGGTGGCCAGGATGCGCACCCGCGGGCAGTCGCGCAGCACCGCGCGGCACAGCCGCCCGACCGGGTCCACCGCGTGCTCGCAGGTGTCCAGGAACAGCAGCAGGCTCTGGGTGCGCAGGGCGGTGATGACCGCCTCGGTCGTGGTGCGGCTGTCGTCCTCCACCGCCTGGAGGACCCCGGCCACCGCGCGCAGCACCTGGTCCTCGGTGGTGGCCTCGCTCAGGTCCACGAAGCGCACCCCGTCGGGGAACCGGCGCATCACGCGCTCGGCCAGGTGCAGGGCCAGCCTGGTCTTGCCGATCCCGCCGGTCCCGGTCAGCGTGACCATCCGGGCGGTGCCCAGCAGGCGGCCCAGGTCGACGATGTCGCGTTCACGGCCGACGAAGCGGATGAACTCGCCGGCGGACAGGGGCAGGTTGTGGCGAGGGGGAGACATGGCCTCGATTTGCATAGGACACCGAACGGTCCGCGGCACGGGCCCGTCCGGACCCGGGACCGCGGAGAACAGTCGCACCCAGTGTCGCACTTCTCCCCGCGCCCTGTCCCGGGAATGGCCGCTTCCGGCACGAGCGGTCGGAAACCGCCCATGCCGGTCGCGTTCGCGTCGTGGACCGGCTACTCTGTGCGGTCGCCCGGCGACCAGGACACCGGGTCCGCCGCCGCCTGCTCGCCGCTGCCCATGTCCTTGACCTCGTGGCCGCCGTCCTCGTCGAAGGGCGGGAACCACACGAAGGGGATGCCCTTCTTCGAGGCGTACTGGATCTGCTTGCCGACCTTGGCGGTGGAGTGGAACACCTCGGTGTTGAACCCGCGCGAGCGCAGCAGCTCGCCGACGGCCAGGGCGTCGCGGCGCCGCTCGGCGCCGGGCACCACGACCATCACGTCGGTCGGGCAGATCCGGCCGCCCCCGATGCGCCCCTCGGCGACCAGCTTGGCGAAGATCCGGGTCAGGCCGATGGAGATGCCCACGCCCGGCAGCCTGCGGCGGATGAACTGCCCGGCCAGGTCCTCGTACCGGCCGCCGGCGCAGATGCTGCCGTAGCCGGGGTCGTCGTCGAAGGACGCCTCGTAGACCGTGCCGGTGTAGTAGTCCAGCCCGCGGGCGATCGACAGGTCGGCGACCACCGCGCCCTCGGGCAGGTCGGCCAGGTCGTCCAGGACGAACGACAGCTCCTCCAGGCCCTCCTCCAGCAGCGGGGAGGAGACGCCCAGCCCCCGCACCCTGTCGGGCACGTCCGCGCCGGTGCCGCGGACGCGCGCCAGGGCCAGGCAGGCGTCGGCCTGCTCGGCGCTCAGCCCGCCCCCGGTGAGGATCTCCCGGACGCCGTCGTCGCCGATCTTGTGGAGCTTGTCCACGGCCCGGATGACCATGATCGGGTCCTTGACGCCCAGCCCCTCGTAGAAGCCCTGGAGGACCTTGCGGTTGTTGACGTTGAGCGTCCAGGCCGGGATGTCCAGCCCGCTGAGCACCCGGTGCACGATGCGCGGCAGCTCGGCGTCGAAGTGCAGCGGCACGGAGTCGACGTTGATCACGTCGATGTCGCACTGGGTGAACTCGCGGTAGCGCCCCTCCTGCGGCCGCTCGCCCCGCCACACGCGCTGCATCTGGTAGCGCTTGAACGGGAACGTCAGCTCGTTGAAGTGCTGGGCGACGTACCGGGCGAACGGCACCGTCAGGTCGAAGTGCAGCCCCAGCCGGGCGTCGGAGTCGTCCTTGGGGTCGGACTGGAGGCGGTGCAGGGTGTAGACCTCCTGGGAGGTCTCGCCCTTGGCGGTCAGCACCTCCAGGTTCTCCACGGACGGGGTCTCCACCGACGCGAAGCCGAAGGACTCGAATCCGGCGCGGATATGGTCCAGCCAGCGCTGCTCCACGGACCGGACCTGGGGGGTCCACTCGGGGAAACCGCTGATCGGGGCTGGGCGGACGACGCGCTGATCGGACATGCGGAGTTCTCGGCTCCCTGGAAGTCGTACGTGGAAAGCCCCCGAACGGGGGCGTGACCATCCTACGGCCACAGGGGGTGCGGGCACGGCCGCCACCGGCCCACGTGGACGGTTGTGGGCCGGTGGGGCTCCGGCGGAGGTCGGGCGCGACGGCTCCGACGCCGAAGAGCGGGACGTCGGTTCGCCGGCCGCGCGTCCGTGAACGCCGCCGACGGCTCCCACTGTGCGGTCGGGTGCTCGTGCCAGGAGTCGGTTCCGCGACCGCGTACACCGTGCGGGGGCCCTGCCCTCCACCGTAGACGCCGTGGGCGGTGGCGGACAGGGATCGGCGCGGCCGGAAGCGGCCGAAAGCGGTCGCTCACGATGTCGTAAAGTCCGCCTCCCGGGGTAGAGTTCTGTGCTTGTCTGATCACTCTCGGTTCCCGGAGGGGAGCGGATCGCCATCGGACGCCCCGGGGGGCGCGATGGCGCTTCGCGCTGCCCGGGACCCCGCCCCCGCCGGTGTGAGAAAGCGGACCCGCGCGGCGACTGTGCCCAAAACGCCGTCCGGCACGGCCGTCCGGTGTTAGGTTCCAGGGGCGGCGACCCCGCGCGGTCGGCTGAAGGAACCCGTGAAGGTCCGCGGGGAGGCCGGACCCGGGGGCGTCGCGCCCCTCGCTAGCCCGGGCCGTGCGAGCCGCACCCGTCCGTTCGGACCCGGCACTCTCGCTAGGACTGTGACTGTGATCGATCCAGCCAACACCACGAACGACGTTCAAGCACCCGGCGCGCTGTCCACCAAGATCATCATCGCCGGGGGCTTCGGCGTGGGCAAGACCACGTTCGTCGGCGCCGTCTCGGAGATCCCGCCGGTGCGGACCGAGGCCGCGGTGACCGCCGCCAGCGCCGGGGTGGACGACCTCTCCCACACCCCGGACAAGCAGACCACGACCGTGGCCATGGACTTCGGCCGCATCTCGCTCGACACGGACCTGACCCTGTTCCTGTTCGGGACCCCCGGCCAGCAGCGCTTCTGGTTCATGTGGGACGACCTGGTGCGCGGGGCCCTGGGGGCGGTGATCCTGGCCGACACCCGCCGCCTGGAGGACACGTTCCAGGCCCTGGACTACTTCGAGCGCCAGTACCGGCTGCCGTTCGTCGTGGCCGTCAACGAGTTCGACCCCGAGGCGTCGATGTACACCGCCGACGACCTGCGCGACGCCCTCGACCTCACCCCCGACGTCCCGGTCGTGCGCTGCGACGCCCGCGACCGCAGATCGGTCGTGCGGGTGCTGGTGACCCTCGTCAAGCACGCCATGGCGGTGGAGGCCCGCCAGAGCGGGGGGAGCCGGCTCGTGGTCTGATCCCGGTGCAGACCGGCCGCCGCGTCCGCGCGGCCGGTTCTCGAACGTGCGCGTTCGGGGTCTTGTGGGGTGTGTGTCCGGCGTTACCCTGTGGTGGTGTTCGGACGAATGGCGGAAAGCGTGCGCCGTCTGCTGGGTAAGCCCGGCGCGGTGGATCTGCGGCCTTATACCAAGCTCCTGTCGGCTATCGAGGCCGAGGAGGATGGTCTGCGCGAGCTCGACGACACCGAGCTGACGGACAGGGCCATCGAACTCGGCACCGGCGACCTCCCTTACGGGCGCGACGACCTCGTGTCGCTGTGCGCGGTGGGCCGCGAGGCGGCCCGGCGCGCCCTCGACGAGCGCCCCTTCGACGTCCAGCTGCTGGGCGTCATGTCCCTGCTGGACGGGCACGTGGCCGAGATGGCCACCGGTGAGGGCAAGACCCTGACCGGTGCCCTGGCCGCCGCCGGCTTCGCCCTGCGCGGCCGGCGCGTCCACGTCATGAGCGTCAACGACTACCTGGCCCGTCGTGACGCCGAGTGGATGAAGCCGCTGTACGACATGCTCGGCGTCACCGTCGGGTGGATCACCGAGGACTCCACGACCGAGCAGCGGCGCGCGGCGTACTCCTGCGACGTCACCTACGCCCCGGTCAGCGAGCTGGGCTTCGACGTGCTGCGCGACCGCATGGTCACCGACATCGCCGACCGCGTGGTCCCCGAGCCCCACGTCGCCATCATCGACGAGGCCGACTCCGTGCTCGTCGACGAGGCCCGCGTGCCGCTGGTGCTGGCCGGCGCTGCCGAGCGGGTCGACGCCGACGTGGAGATGGCCGACATCGTGCGCACCCTCAAGCCGCGCATGCACTACGAGATCGACGGCGAGGGCCGCAACGTCCAGCTCACCGACGCCGGGATCGACGCGGTCGAGAAGGCGCTGGGCGGCGTGGACCTGTACGCCGAGGACGAGTCGTCCCTGCTGCCGCAGGTCAACCTGGCGCTGCACGCCCACGTGCTGCTCCAGCGCGACGTCCACTACGTGGTGCGCGACGGCGAGGTCCGGATCATCAACGAGTCCCGCGGCCGCATCGCCCTGCTCCAGCGCTGGCCGGACGGCCTGCAGGCGGCCGTCGAGGCCAAGGAGAAGGTCGCGGTCAGCGAGACCGGCGAGGTGCTGGACTCCATCACCGTCCAGTCGCTGATCCTGCGCTACCCGACCCGGGCCGGGATGACCGGTACCGCTATGGCGGTGGCCGAGCAGCTGCGCGAGTTCTACGAGCTCGAGGTCGCGGTCATCCCCTCCAACAAGCCGAACGTCCGCGAGGACCACGGCACCCACCTCTTCGCCACCCGCGAGGAGAAGGAGGACGCCCTCATCGAGGAGGTCGAGGAGGTGCACGCCACCGGGCGTCCCATCCTCATCGGCACCCAGGACGTCGCCGAGTCCGAGCGGCTGGCCGAGCGGCTGCGCAAGGCCGGCCTGGAGTGCGTGGTCCTCAACGCCAAGAACGACGCCGACGAGGCCGCCATCATCGCGGAGGCGGGCACCCACGGCGCCATCACGGTGTCCACCCAGATGGCCGGCCGCGGCACCGACATCCGCCTGGGCGGCAGCGACATGGCCGACCGCGACCGGGTGGTCGAGGCCGGCGGCCTGTACGTCATGGGCTACGGCCGCTACCCCAGCAGCCGCCTGGACGGCCAGCTGCGCGGCCGCGCCGGGCGCCAGGGCGACCCGGGCGACTCGGTGTTCTTCGTCAGCATGGACGACGACGTGGTGGTCAACAACGCGTCCGAGACCTCCGGGTACTCCACCGACGACCGCGGCGAGATCACCGACCCGGCCTGGCTGTCGATGGTGGACCACGCCCAGCGGGTCGCCGAGGGGCAGCTGCTGGAGGTGCACCGCAACACCTGGCGCTACAACCAGCTCATCGACGTGCAGCGGGACGTGGTCCTGGAGCACCGCGAGCTGGTCCTCACCGGCGACGAGGGCGACCGGCACATCAAGAAGGACCGTCCCGAGAAGCACGCGGAGCTGGTCGAGGAGGTGGGGGAGGAGGCGGTCGCCGACGCGGCGCGGCTCATCACCCTGTACCACCTGGACCGCGGCTGGACCGACCACAACGCGTTCCTGTCGGAGCTGCGCGAGGGCATCCACCTGCGCTTCCTGGGCCGCCGGGACCCGCTGGACGAGTTCAACCGCGACGCGGTGCCGGTGTTCAAGGGCTTCCTGGACGACGCCCGTTCGCGGGCCGCGGAGAGCTTCGAGGAGCTGGAGGTCGAGGACGGCGCCCTGGACGTCTCCGAGGTGGGCGTCAAGCGGCCGTCGATGACGTGGACGTACATGGTCCACGACCACCCGTTCAGCTCGGCCCTGGAGGCCGTGGCGGGCCGTCTCAAGGGATTGATGGGGAACAAGGGGAACAAGTAGTTTCCAGGGGCACGTGTTCCGGGGGACGCGTGTTCCGGGGAGATCTTCCGGGAACGCGTGTTCTCGGGGGTTCGTGCCCCCCGCTTTTCCCTGGTGCGGGTCGGGACTTTGGTCCCGGCCCGCACTTACTTTTGTCGGCTACTCTTCTGAAAAGCCTCCGTGGCGGGGGAATCGCCATGCGGAATTGACCGGTGCGGGTTAACATGGCTGCGTTTTCCAGAGAATCCGAGACGGTTGGGACAGAAACTGCTGTGGTCCACGAAATCGGCGCGCAGGAAAAGATCAGTTACGGACGCAATGACCGCTTCCTCGGCGGCCCCGTGGGCGGCGGCCAGTTCTGGATCGACGAGGACGGCCGGGCGGTCGCCAAGATCGGCGGCCCCAAGGAGTGGCGGCCCACGCCGATGATCGACGTCCGTGTGGGCGACGTGTTCAGTGTCGGCGGCCAGGTGTGGAGGGTCACCGATATCGTCGACGCGGAGTCCCCGTCCGCTTATCTG
Organism: Nocardiopsis sp. NPDC006139; assembly: GCF_040614155.1. Lineage (NCBI taxonomy): Bacteria > Bacillati > Actinomycetota > Actinomycetes > Streptosporangiales > Nocardiopsidaceae > Nocardiopsis > Nocardiopsis sp. NPDC006139. The sequence goes on along the minus strand of NZ_JBEXTT010000009.1, from coordinate 205,913 downwards.
CTGGCCACGCGCATTAGCTGAGTTCACGCCCGCCGGCGGGCCGGCGGGCACCCCTGTTTGCTTGGGCCGGGAATCGCAACCCCGTGCAACCTTTACGGAAAGGTCGCACAGGGTGACGGTTCCCGGTTTTTCGTATGTGGCATGTTTTCTCCCGGTGAGTGTCCGGTAACGGTGAGCGCCGGTGTCGTCGCAGGTCACGGCGGGTATTTCGGTCGGCGTCGGGGGAATCGAGACGCTCCGGTTATCGGAAGGGGGGTGTCCGTGTTACCGCCGCCTCGTTAACGTCGTTCGGGCAGGGCGCGCCCCGTTCCGGGCCGCCGCGCCCGCCGCCCCGTGGCCGGTCCCAGGGGCTGTCCCCCGCCCCTGGGCCTGGCCTCCCCGCCGTCGGCGGGGGCCTTCTGCTTCCGCCTTCCCGCCCCGTTCCCGCCTCCGGGGACGGCCTTGACCTCGCCCGGGGGAGGGCTCATAACCGGTTCCAGTGCCATCTGGCGGAAGGAAGTCGTTCCCCTGCTGGGGAAGTGCTGCCCTGCGGGGCTTGCATTAGAACGAGTTTCAGTATTACGCTCAGGCCATGCCCGGCCCGGTGAGGGCGTCCGGTGGTTCGGTCACCCGGCGCCAAGGACGGCCGGTGAGGATCGTCGCCCGCCGAGACCGGATCGCGCCCCGGGACCGGCGGGCGGCGGCCGTCTCAGGCCAGTAGGCGCGAGATCTCCTCGAAGGTGGGGCAGGGCCAGGCCAGTCCGCACCCCGCGCACGTGCCGCCCTCCTCCTCGACGGGGTGGTGCAGCCGCAGCAGTTCCGCGCACACCCCCGCCAGGGCCGCCACGTCGTTGCGCGCGTTCGCGTAGAAGGCCACGTCGTTGATCCGGGACAGCGGGCTCTCGGAGCCGCCCCGCGGTATCCCGACCGTGTCGGGCTCCCAGGGGACCGCCCGGGCCGAGCGCTCCCGGATGCCCTCGACGCACCGGAGCAGTAACGCGTGCTCGGTGGCACTCCCTTTCGTCGGCCTGGTGAACGGCATCGCCGATCTCCCCCCAACGGGTGGATGCGCAGATACATCTAGTGACTCAGCGTATACCTATCATCGCGCAATGTCGCGACACGGGGAGGAGTGCACGGGAGCGGGCTGCCCCCAAGGGGAGGGGCAGCCCGCCGGGAAGGGGGTCGGGTACGGGCTAGCCGCAGCCGCCGCCGCAGGCGCACGAACCGCCGCTCTGGCAGCCGCACCCGCAGCCCGAACCGCAGCTGCAGGCGCTCGGGGGAGTGGTCAGGGGGTGGGTCATGATCCCTCCTCGGATCGGTCCGGAGTCCGGTCCACCGCGCCGGGCGGCGCGGTTCCCGACAGATGACGTGCCCGGGGCCGGGCTTTCCCAATCCGGGACGGTGTCCTTGACGAATCCTGACCGACACGCCGGGGCCCCGGCGGCCCGTCCCCACCGGCCCGGGCGAATCCGGGCTCAGGCGAAGAAGCCCGGGGAACGGCTCGGGCGACGCGTCATTCGGTAGAGCCAAACCTGGCCGATGAGCATGACCGGAATGGCGGGGGCCAGCACCGACCACACCAGCACGGCGGTCGTGTCCGGGACCGGGGCCAGCGGCAGGTCTCCCACCACCGCCACCAGCACGCCCGGCACCGCGATCGCCACCGCGGAGGTGTGCCGGGACAGCATCGGGCCGGACAGCCCCGCGGTCGCCGCCAGGGCGGCCGCCAGCACCACCGCCGGGACCACCGCCGCCGCGCCCACTCCGGCGCCCGACAGCGGGGCGGACACGGCGGTGACCAGGGTCCCCGCCAGGGCCGCCAGGGCGATCCGGCGGGTGTCGCGGGCGGCCACGTCCGCGCTCTCGGCGTCGGACTCGCCGACCAGCCGCTCGGCCCCGAAGGCGGCACCCCGCAGCGCGAACAGCAGCACCACGGTCAGCGCGCACGGGACCGTGAACAGGGAGACCCCCGGTTCGCCGGCGACCAGCGACGCCAGGACCCAGCCCCAGGAGAGGGCCAGTGTCCAGCTGCCCGCGACGACGGCGCCGTCCCACAGGGCCGCCCACCCCGGGCCCGGCACCCGCGAGCGCAGCCACAGGCCCGCGTCGCGCACCAGCAGCCCCGCGGCCAGCGCCACCAGCACCGGCCACAGCCGCGCCACCACGTGGTGCTCCACGGACGGGAACAGCCCGGCCAGCACCCCCACCAGGGCCACCAGCCACACCTCGGTGGCCAGGAAGTAGGGGGCGATCGCGGCCACCACCCGGCGCCGCTGGTCGGGGCCGCGCGCCACGCGCGGCATCAGCATGCCCAGCCCCACGTCGGCCCCGGCCAGCACCAGGTAGCCGACGACGAACAGGGCGAGCAGAAGAGAGGACAGGGAGGAAAGGACGTCCGACATGGCACGGCTCCGGTTCAGAACGTGGGGACGGGGGTGGAGGATTCCGCCGGGGCGGCGCCGTCGTCGCGGCGCTCGGCCAGCGGGCCGCCCTCGGGGCCGCGCCGGGCGAACCGCACGAGCAGCCACCAGGTCGTCCCGGCCAGCAGCGCGAACGCCAGCGTGAACAGCCCGAAGGAGGCCGCGGCGGCCGCCGGGGACATCGGCGTCACCGCGTCGGCGGTGGTCAGGTGGTGCACGACGGTCCACGGCTGGCGGTTGGTCTCCCGGAACACCCACCCGCCGACGCTCGCCAGGTAGGGCAGGAAGGGCAGTACGGCCAGCGGGTACAGCGCCCCCCGCAGCCTCCGCGCGCTCTTGGACACACGGGCGATCACCCAGCCCAGCAGCAGCACCGGCCCCAGGAGGAACATCAGGCCCCACATGCCCATCATGAAGACCTCCGCGGCGGTCCCGACGCCGGCGTGCACCCCGCTGCCGGCCGCCTCGATGGCCTCGATCTCCGCCGCGGAGTAGGTCTGGCCGCTGGTGGGCGGGTCCTGCCCGAACAGACCGAACTGCACCCCGCCGAAGCCCGCCACCGGGATCGGCAGCAGGACCATCACCAGCGCCCCGTAGCCGATGCCGCGCGAGAACATCCGCTGCGGGTCGTTTCCGCGCCGCAGGTGGTAGGCGCTCGTCGCGATGATCACCGCCGCGCCCACCAGCAGGGCGCCGGTCACGATGTGCCCGAACGCCATCGTCGCCGCGGGGTTCGTCATCAGCGCCACCGGGTCGGTCAGGTGGGCGACGCCGTCCACCATCTCGAAGCCCACCGGGTTGCGCAGGAACCCGTTGGACACCAGCACCCACCAGGCCGACAGGTACGCCGTCGCGGTGACCACCGCGAAGCACCCCAGGTGCGCCCAGCGGCCCATCCGGTCCCACCCGAAGATCCACAGCCCCAGGAACGTGGACTCGATGAAGAACGCCGTCATCGTCTCCAGGGCCAGCGGCGCCCCGAAGGAGTAGCCGTACATCTCCTGGAGGCCGCTCCAGTTGAGCGCCAGCTGGAGTTCCATGACCAGTCCGGAGAGCACGCCCATGCCGTAGTTGACCAGGTACAGCCCGCCCCAGAAGCGGACCGCGGACATCCGCTCCCGGTCGCCGGACAGGGTCGCCCGCAGCTGGGCGGTGAGGATGTAGGGCGCCAGCCCCAGGGTCAGGGCCACGAACATGAAGTGCGTCGCCGCCGTGAACGCGAACTGGAGCCGCGCCAGGAGGAGGGGATCGTCGAACATCGCAGGGCCTCGTGATCGTCGTCGGGAATCACGAGAAGCATCCGCCGCGGGTCCGGTCCCGGGCATCGTCCGGCGGAGGGCTTTCGCCCGTCTCCCACGGGGGTAGCCGGCCCCGGGGCGCTACTCCCGGGGGGTTACGGGGGTCCCCTAGGGGTTCCGTCCGCTCCAGCCGGGGGTCACCAGCGCCGACTCGTAGGCCAGCACCACCAGCTGCGCCCGGTCCCGCACGCCCAGCTTGACCATGGCCCGGCTGACGTGGGTCTTGGCCGTGGCGGGGCTGAGCACCAGCTCCCGGGCGATCTCCTCGTTGGACAGCCCGCGGCCCACCAGCGCCACCACCTCCCGCTCCCGGTCGGTGAGGCCGTTCAGGCGCGGCGACGGCTCCGCGTTCGCGCGCGGGCGGCTGGTGTAGTCCGAGATCAGCCGCCGGGTGATCCCCGGCGACAGCAGCGCCTCGCCCCGGTGCACCACCCGCACGGCCTGCAACAGGTCGCGCGGCTCGGTGTCCTTGACCAGGAACCCGCTCACCCCCGAGCGCAGCGCCTCGAAGATGTACTCGTCCAGGTCGAACGTGGTCAGGATGATGATCCGGGTCTTCTCCAGGGCGGGCTCGGCGATGATGCGCGCGGCCGCCGCCAGGCCGTCCACCCCGGGCATGCGGATGTCCATGAGGACCACGTCGGGGCGTTCGGCGCGGGCCAGCCGCACCGCCTCCTCGCCGTCGGCGGCCTCGGCGACCACCTGGATGTCGTCCGCGCTGTCCAGGAGGGCGCGGAAGCCGGCCCGCACCAGCGCCTGGTCGTCGGCGAGCAGTACGCGGATCAACGTTCACCCCGTTCGTTCTTCGGAACCCGTGATCGGCAGCCGGGCCCGCACCCGGAATCCTCCACCCTCCAGCGGGCCCGCGTCCACCGTCCCGCCGACCAGGGCGGCCCGCTCGCGCATGCCGCTGATGCCGTTGCCCGCGGCGGGGGAGCCCAGGGTGCCCCGCCCGTTGTCGGCGACCTCCACCACCACCGCGTCGGGGAGGTAGTCGACCAGCACCGTGGCCCGGTCCGCCTCCGCGTGGCGCACCACGTTGGTGAGCGCCTCCTGCACGGTCCGGTAGGCGGCGGAGTCGGTGCCCACCGGCAGCCGCACGGGGGTGCCGGCGACCTTCACCTCCACCGCGATCCCGGCGCCCCGGGCGGCCTCGGCGACCTCGTCGATCCGGTCGACCCCGGCGACGGGGGAGCGCGGCGCGCCCTCGTCGGCCGCCCGCAGCACCCCGAGGATGGCGCGCAGCTCCACCAGCGTGTCCTTGCTGGTCTGCTTGATGGTGGCCAGCGCCTGGGAGGCCCGCTCCGGCTCGCTCTCCATCAGGTACAGGGCGGTGCCGGCCTGCACGTTGATGAGCGAGATGTTGTGCGCGACCGTGTCGTGGACGTCGCGGGCCAGCCGCAGCCGCTCCTCGGAGGCCCGCCGCAGCAGCTCCTCCTCCCGGGTGCGGCCGGCCTCGGCCTCTCGCTCCCGGTCCGCCTTGAGGTACTCCTGCCGCCAGCGCACCACCTCGCCGGCGCACAGCAGCACCAGCACCCACCCGACGATGCCCAGCGCCTCGGGGCGGAACGTCTCGTTGGCCGCCAGTTCGTAGCCGTTCACGGCCAGGAACTGCACGATCCCCAGGGTCCAGCCGAACGTGCGGTACCCCCACCGGACCAGGCTGTAGAGCATGACGGCGGTGCAGGCCATGACCACGCCGTCGGGGAAGCCCAGGGGGTAGTAGACGGTCGCCGCGCTCACCGACACCAGTCCGACGGCGCAGGGGAAGGCGGTGCGCCACAGCAGGGACAGGGAGGCGACCGCGATGAGCGCGTACCCCCACGGCCAGGGGTCGCGCGCACCGGTCGCGGGATCCGTCATCTGGACCACGAACGTGCTGCCCGCCGACAGCAGGAGCAGGCTCAGGGCGATCCAGGTGTCGGTCCGTGCGGGGCGCGGGAGTAGTGCTGTCACACCCTCGACGGTACGGCCCGCACGTAGGGGTTTCCGTCCTCCCCCGGGAGGCGATCGCGGCCCCGCGCCTACTCCCCGCGGAGTACCCCGCCGCCCCGGGCGGCCGGAGGACGGCGGTCAGAAGACGCCGTCGGGCGGTGCGGGGGAGTCGACCGCGCCGGTGTCGCGCACCGGGCCGCGGCCGGAGGCGAACCGGTCCAGCTCCTCGCCGGAGAGCAGCCGGGCCATCTCCGGGTCGCGGTGGGCCCGCCGGGACAGCTCGTCCACCGGCAGAGGCCCGTGGGACGCGGTCAGCACCAGGTTGCCGAACCGGCGGCCGCGCAGCACCCCCGGCTCCGCCGACAGCGCCACGTGCGGCAGCACCTCCCGGACGGTCGCCACCTGGCCGCGGGTGTGCGCCAGCGCGCCGCCGTCGCCCACGTTCACCGCCAGCAGCCCGCCGGGGCGCAGCACCCGGGCGGCCTCGGCGTAGAACTCCACCGACGTCAGCCGGGCCGGGGTGCGGGCCCCCGCGAAGACGTCGGACACGATGAGGTCGGCGCTCGCGTCGTGCCGGGCCGCGATCCACTCCCGGGCGTCGCCGATCCCCACCCGCAGCTGCGCGCGCCGGTCCCAGGGCAGCCGCCGCCGCACCAGCTCCACCAGCGGGGCGTTCACGTCCACCGCCCGCTGGCGCGAACCCGGACGGGTGTGCGCGATGTAGCGGGCCAGGGTGAGCGCCCCGGCGCCCAGGTGCAGGGCGTCGACCGGTTCCCGGGCGGGGGCGACCAGGTCTGCGGCGTGCGCGATCCGCCGCACGTAGGAGAAGTCCAGGTGCCCGGGGTCCGACAGGTCCACGTGCGACTGGGGCGTGCCGTCCACCACCAGGAACCACGATTCGGCCCGGTCGGCGTCGGCCAGCAGCTCCATGCCCGGCGCCCCGACGACCTCGTCGTCTTCCCGTGTCCCGCGTCCGCCCATGTCCCCGTCCCGTCCGTCCCGGTGCGGCCCCCAGCGTAGCCGTCCACAGGTCGGGGAATCGCCGCGCGCTGCGCCCCCCGGTGGCGCTAGCCTGGGGTTCCCCTGATTCTTTCGAGTTGTTCCAACACCCGCGCCCCGGCCGGGGCGCGTTCACCGAGGAGTGGCCGTGCTACTGCGGATGTCGACCCTGTTCCTGCGCACCCTGCGTGAGGACCCGGCGGACGCCGAGGTGCCGAGCCACAAGCTGCTGGTCCGCGGCGGCTACGTGCGCCGCGCCGCCCCCGGCGTCTACTCCTGGCTGCCCCTGGGCAAGATCGTCCTGGAGAACGTCGCCCGCGTGGTGCGCGAGGAGATGAACGCCATGGGCGGCCAGGAGCTGCTGCTGCCCGCGCTGCTGCCCAGGGAGTACTACGAGGCGACCGGCCGCTGGGAGGAGTACGGCGACACCCTCTTCCGCCTCCAGGACCGCAAGGGCGCCGACTACCTGCTCGGCCCCACGCACGAGGAGGTCTTCACCCTCCTGGTCAAGGGCGAGTACTCCTCCTACAAGGACTTCCCGGTCATCCTGTACCAGATCCAGGAGAAGTTCCGCGACGAGGCCCGGCCCCGGGCCGGCGTGCTGCGCGGCCGCGAGTTCCACATGAAGGACTCCTACTCCTTCGACATCGACGACGCCGGGCTCCAGGAGTCCTACGACAAGCACCGGGCCGCCTACATCCGGATCTTCGACCGGCTGGGCCTGGAGTACGTCATCGTCAAGGCCACCTCCGGCGCCATGGGCGGCTCGGCCTCCGAGGAGTTCCTCGCGGTCGCGCCCACCGGCGAGGACACCTTCGTGCGCAGCACGGGGTCGGACTACGCCGCCAACGTCGAGGCGGTCACCACCCCGGCCCCCGCCGCCCTGCCGGTCGAGGGGCTGCCCGAGGCGAAGGTCCACCACACCCCGGACACCGCCACCATCCGCACCCTCGTCGACTTCCTCAACGGTCTCGACCTGGGCCGCGACTTCAGCGAGGCCGACACCCTCAAGAACGTCCTGGTCAAGACCCGCGCCCCGGGCTCGGACGAGTGGGAGCTGCTGGCCGTCGGCCTGCCGGGCGACCGCGAGGTGGACTTCAAGCGCCTGGAGGCCGCCCTGGAGCCCGCCGAGGTGGCGCTGCTGGACGAGGCGGACTTCGCCGCCAACCCGTTCCTGGCCAAGGGCTACATCGGCCCCCGCGCGCTGCTCGACAACAAGGTCCGCTACCTCGTCGACCCGCGCGTGGTCACCGGCACCGCCTGGGTGACCGGCGCCGACCGGACCGACCACCACGTCATCGACCTGGTGGCGGGGCGCGACTTCACCCCGGACGGCGTCATCGACGTCGCCGAGGTCCGCGACGGCGACCCCTCCCCGGACGGGCAGGGCACCCTGTACACCGCGCGGGGCATCGAGATCGGCCACATCTTCCAGCTGGGCCGCAAGTACACCGACGCCTTCCAGGTCGACGCCCTGGGCCCGGACGGAAAGCCCAAGCGCATCACCATGGGCTCCTACGGCATCGGCGTCTCCCGGGTGGTGGCCTCGGTCGTCGAGCAGTCCCACGACGACAAGGGCATCATCTGGCCGCGTGAGATCGCCCCGGCCGACGTGCACGTCATCGGCACCGGCAAGGGCGACCAGATCGAGGAGGCGCTGCGCATCGCCGGCGAGCTGGAGGCCCGCGGGCTGCGCGTGCTGGTGGACGACCGCAAGGGCGTCTCGCCGGGCGTGAAGTTCACCGACGCCGAGCTGCTGGGCGTGCCCACCGCCGTCATCATCGGCCGCGGCCTGGCCGACGGCGTGGTGGAGCTGCGCGACCGCGCCACCGGGGAGCGCGAGGAGGTCGCCCTGGACGCGATCGTCGAGCGCGCCGCGGCCGCCTGCCGCGCCTGACCCGCGCCGGAACGGCCCCGCCCGCAACCCCGGGCGGGGCCGTTCCGTCAGTCCGTGTCCCTGCCCGCCCGGCGCCCCGAGGGCGCGGGAGGGCGGCGGGCGCTAGGCCTCGTCGAAGCCCGGCAGGGCTCCGGGCTCCCCGCCGCGTTCGACCACCCGCACCGCCGCCTCCTGGAGGCCGCGGGCCCCCGCGGTGCGCAGGTCGGTGTCGCGGGCGGCCGACAGCCACGCGTAGGCGCGGGCCGTCGCCTCCTCCAGCCCCAGCAGGAAGGCGTCCAGGGCGGCGTCGTCGCGCGACGCCGGCAGGGGGTAGGTCGCCAGCGCGGGCGCCGGGTCCACACCCGCGGCCACCGACAGGGCGTGCAGTTCGTCACGCAGCGCCTTGTGCACCAGCGCCGCCTCCCCGGCCCGGGTGCGGTAGTCGAGGTCGCCCCCGGCCCCGCCCGCGAACTCGTACCCGTACACCGCCGCGTGCTCGGCGGCCAGGGCCTCCGCCAGGGCCGCGGGGCCGTCGTCGGCCGCCTCGACGGACAGGTCCGCGTCACTCACCGGGCACCGCCACCTTCCATCGCTCTCTCCATCGCCCGGCCGCTCACGCGCGCGCCAGCAGGTGGGCGTGCACGGCCTCGCAGGCCCCGATACCACTGATCAGCTGGGCCAGGCCGGGGTCGGACACCGCCGCCGCCTGGTCGATGCGGGCCGCCGCGGCCGAGGCCTCCAGCACCCGCAGCCCCTCGGCGTCGGGCGCGGTGTCCGGGGCCGGGTCGGTCGGCTCCCCGGACGGGGCCGCCGACTCCTCCGCCGCCGAGTCCTCGGGCAGCGCCGCCGTCAGCGCGTCCACGTGCTCCAGGTGGTGGGCGCGCAACCGCTCCAGCAGGTCGGACGGCCCCGAGCCGGTCTCGATCGCCGCGGCGTAGCGGGCCGCGACCAGCTCCTTCTCCCACAGCAGCGAGCGGACCACGTGCTCGTCGGGGGTCACGTCGGCCGGATACCAGTCGGCCCCGCCGCACCCGCTCAGGCCGACGGCCCCGGCGACCGCCGCCGCCGCGCCCAGGACCGTACGGCGGCTGACCCCGACCTCGCCCACGCGCTCTCCCCTCCGTGCCCGGCCCTTTGCCCCGCACCGCCCTCGGCGCCGGACGCCCGGCCTCTTCGTTCTCGCGCTCCCATCTTTCCACGCCCGGCGCCGGAACCGGTCCCCGTCCACACCCCCTGCGGGACAGGGCCTGCGGGTCCGCCGGGACACACCCCGACGCGCCCCCGCCACGGACGGCGACCTGGAAGGGGTCCGGGTGTGGATACCCTTGCACCACGACCGCCGTCGTACGCGACGCGCGGCCGGTTCGCGTCCCCGAGCGGGAGCGGACCCACCAGTCGAAGACTTACGTACAGAGCTGGACCGCCCCGTACACCGGCCCGAAGGCCGCGCGGGCGGGATTCTCGCCTTGAAGGGGCACACCACATGGGAGCGCAGGCGCGTGAGGAGCGCATCGCCGAGCTGCTGGAACCCGTCCTGGCCGCGGCCGGGCTGGACCTGGAGGCCGTCGAGCTGACACCGGCCGGCAAGCGCCGGGTGCTGCGCGTGGTCGTGGACTCCGAGAACGGGGTGGACCTGGACACCGTCGGTGAGGTCAGCCAGGAGGTCGACACGGCCCTGGAGTCCTCCGACGTCATGGGCGAACTGCCCTACGTCCTGGAGGTCACCTCCCCCGGGGTGGACCGCCCGCTGACCCTGCCCAGGCACTGGCGCCGCTCGCGCGGGCGCCTGGTGCAGGCCACCCTCGCCGAGGGCGGCGGGATCACCGGTCGGGTCACCGAGGCCGACGACGAGGGCGTCACCCTGGACGTCGAGGGTCGTCCCCGCACCTTCACCTACGCCGAGATCGGCAAGGGCAAGGTGCAGGTGGAATTCCGCCGTGCCGCCGACACCGACGCGGCGGACTAGAGGGGGAGCCCCGTGGACATTGACATGAGCGTTCTGCGCAGCCTGGAACGCGAGAAGGACATCTCCGTCGAGCTGGTCGCCCGGGCCATCGAGGACGCGCTGCTGATCGCGTACCACCGGGAAGAGGGCCCCGACAAGAAGGCCAGGGTCGAACTCGACCGCTCCACCGGGCACGTCACCGTGTGGGTGGCCGAGCTGGACGAGGAGGGCGACGTCGTCGGCGAGTCCGACGGCACCCCCACCAACTTCGGCCGCATCGCGACCTCCACCGCCAAGCAGGTCATCCTCCAGCGCCTGCGCGACGCCGAGGACGAGCTGACCCTGGGCGAGTTCGCCGGGCGCGAGCACGACATCGTCTCCGGCATCATCCAGCAGGGCAAGGACCCCCGCAACGTGCTGGTCGACCTGGGCCGGATCGAGGCGGTGCTGCCCCCGCAGGAGCAGGTGCCCACCGAGACCTACACCCACGGCGAGCGCCTGCGCGCCTACGTGGTGCAGGTCCGCAAGGGCCACCGCGGCCCCTCGGTGACCCTCTCGCGCACCCACCCCAACCTGGTGCGCAAGCTCTTCGAGCTGGAGGTCCCCGAGATCGCCGACGGCACCGTGGAGATCGCGGCCATCGCCCGTGAGGCCGGCCACCGCACCAAGATGGCGGTCCGCTCCAACCGGGGCGGCGTCAACGCCAAGGGCGCCTGCATCGGCCCCCTGGGCAGCCGCGTGCGCAATGTCATGGCGGAGCTGCACGGAGAGAAGATCGACATCGTCGACTACTCCGACGACCCCGCGGTGTTCGTCGCCAACGCGCTGTCCCCGGCGCGGGTCAATTCCGTGGAAATCCTCGACATGGCCGCCCGGGTGGCCCGGGTGATCGTTCCCGACTACCAGCAGTCGCTGGCGATCGGCAAGGAGGGCCAGAACGCCCGCCTGGCCGCGCGTCTGACCGGATGGCGCATCGACATCCGCTCCGACGCGGAGGTCCCGCAGGACGCCGACGAGGCGGAGGACGGGACCGGTGCGGGCGGTCGCGGCGCCGCGACGGACGGTTAACGGGTCGCGGTCGTGGCTCGACGCGATATGGTTGCCGAAGACGGTCCCGACCGTCCCACGCGCACGTGTGTGGGGTGCCGGTCGCGGGCAGTCCAATCCGACCTCGTTCGGATGGTGGCCGAGGGCACGGCCGTCATCCCCGACGTTCGGGGTCGACGTCCGGGTCGCGGTGCCTACCTGCACGACGATCGGCGCTGCCTCGAGGCGGCCGAGCGCAGGCGGGTGTGGTCACGCGCCTTTCGGAGGGGACCGGGCGACGGTGGGTGGGACGTTTCACGTGTGGAGGCGCTGTTCGGTGTCACCCCGCACGACCCGCCGGCGGACCCGTCCCGATAGGGTTGGAATGTCCGGGCCGGCCTCCGGGTTGTAGTGACCGAGGTCGGCGTGCAGTGCTGCGCGCTGCACGAGTTGTGTACGGCCCATTGTTGTGTAGCGATGAGGAAGCAGGTCGAGATTGCGATGAGCGCCTGATGAGTACGCAGCGATGAGTACGAGCTAACAACGGTCCGGCACGAGCCCATGTCCCGGACCGAAGCTGAAGGAGAGTAGTGGCGAAGGTCCGGGTGTACGAACTCGCGAAGGAGTTCGGAGTAGAGAGCAAGGCCGTCCTGGCCAAGCTCAACGAGATGGGCGAATTCGTCCGTTCGGCGTCCTCGACGATAGAGGCCCCCGTCGTGCGACGCCTGCAGGAAGCTTTCAACAACGGGAACGACGGCGGCAAGAAGGGCGGGGCTCCCAAGCCCGGCCCGCGCGCCGAGTCCTCCGCGGCCCCCAAGCCGGGGCCCGCGCCCAAGCCGGGCCCCAAGCCGGGTCCGGCCGCCAAGCCCGCCCCGCAGTCCCCGGCCGCGCAGCCCCCGTCCTTCCAGGGCGAGCCCGCGCGTCCGGCGGGCCCCAAGCCTGGCCCCAAGGCCCCGCGCGGCGAGTCCGGCCAGCGTCCCGGCGGTGCTCCGCGCCCCGGACCGCAGGGCCGTCCCGAGGGCGGCGCCCCGCGCGGCGACCGTCCCGAGCGCGGTGAGCGCCCGCAGCGCGGCGACCGCGGTCCGCGTCCCGAGGGCCGCAGCCCCCGTCCGGGCCCGCGCCCGGCCGGTCCGCGCCCCGGCAACAACCCGTTCCAGACCAACGCCTCGGGCATGGGTGCCAAGCCGGCCCCGCGTCCGGGCGGCGGCGCCCCGCGTCCGGGCGGTCCCAGCGGCCAGGGCGGTCCCCGTCCCGGCCCGCGTCCGGGCCCGCAGGGCGACCAGCGCGCTCCCCGCCCCGGCGGCGGCGCTCCGCGTCCGGGTGCTCCCGGCGGGGGCGGTCCCCGTCCCGGCCCGCGTCCGGGCCCGCAGGGCGACCGCGCCCCGCGTCCGGGCGGTGCCGCGGGCGTGCCGCGTCCCGGCGGCGCGGCCGGCGCCCCCCGTCCCGGTGGCGGCGCTCCGCGTCCGGGCGGTCCGCGCCCCAGCCCGATGAACATGCCCTCGTCCCGTCCCGCCCCGGCCGGCGGTGCCGGTCGCGGCGGTGCCGGCGGCGGTCGTCCCGGCCCCGGCGGCCGCGGCCGCGGCGGCGCCCCCGCGGGTGCCGGCGGTCCGCGTCCCGGTGGCGGCGGTGGCGGCGGTCGTCCCGGCGGCGGCGGTGGCTTCGGCGGCCGTCCCGGCGGCGGTGGCCGCGGTCGCGGCGGCGGCACGGCCGGTGCGTTCGGCCGTCCGGGCGGTCGTCCCGGGCGTGCCCGCAAGTCCAAGAAGCAGCGGCGTCAGGAGTTCAACGACCTCCAGGCCCCGTCGTTCGGCGGCGTCAAGATCCCGAGCGGCAACGACCAGGTCATCCGCCTGTCCCGCGGCGCTTCGCTGTCCGACTTCGGCGACAAGATCGACGTCAACCCGGCGTCGCTGGTCCAGGTGCTGATGCACCTGGGCGAGATGGTCACCGCGACCCAGTCCCTGCCGGACGAGACCCTGGTGCTGCTGGGCGAGGAGCTCAAGTACCGCATCGAGGTCGTCAGCCCGGAGGACGAGGACCGCGAGCTGCTGGAGTCCTTCTCCATCGAGTTCGGCGAGGACGACGGCACCGAAGAGGACCTGCGTCCCCGTCCGCCCGTGGTCACCGTCATGGGCCACGTCGACCACGGTAAGACCCGACTGCTGGACACCATCCGCAAGACCAACGTCGTGAGCGGCGAGGCCGGCGGTATCACCCAGCACATCGGTGCCTACCAGGTCGCCACCGAGGTGGACGGCGAAGAGCGCAAGATCACCTTCATCGACACCCCCGGTCACGAGGCGTTCACCGCCATGCGTGCCCGCGGTGCGAAGGTCACCGACATCGCGGTCCTGGTGGTCGCGGCCGACGACGGCGTCAAGCCGCAGACGGCCGAGGCCATCGACCACGCCAAGGCGGCCGAGGTGCCGATCGTGGTGGCGGTCAACAAGATCGACGTCGAGGGCGCCGACCCCCAGCGGGTCCGCGCGCAGCTCACCGAGTACGGCCTGGTGGCCGAGGAGTACGGCGGCGACGTCCAGTTCGTGGACATCTCCGCTCTCCGCGGCACCAACATCGACGCCCTGCTCGAGTCGATCGTGCTGACGTCCGACGCGGCCCTGGACCTCCAGGCCAACCCGGACATGGACGCGCAGGGTCTGGCCATCGAGGCCTACCTGGACCGCGGCCGCGGCTCCACGGCCACGGTGCTGGTCCAGCGCGGCACGCTCAACGTCGGCGACTCGATCGTCTGCGGCGACGCCTACGGCCGCGTCCGCGCCATGCTCGACGAGCACGGCCAGAACGTGCAGAGCGCCGAGCCGTCCCGTCCGGTGCAGGTGCTGGGTCTGACCAACGTTCCCAGCGCCGGCGACAGCTTCCTGGTCGTCAAGGACGACCGGGTGGCCCGCCAGATCGCGCAGCAGCGCGAGGCGCGCGAGCGCTTCGCCCAGCAGGCGCGGTCGGCCCGCCGTGTCACCTTCGAGACCTGGCAGGACCACCTCAAGGAGGGCGAGCGCTCCGAGCTGCTCCTGCTCATCAAGGGTGACATGTCCGGTTCGGTCGAGGCGCTCGAGGAGTCGCTGCTCAAGATCGACGCGGGTGGCGAAGAGGTCAACATCCGGGTCATCGGGCGCGGTGTCGGTGCGATCACGCAGAACGACATCAACCTGGCGGCCTCCGCCGACGCCATCATCATCGGCTTCAACGTTCGGCCCGAGGGCAAGAACAGCGAGCTCGCCGACCGCATGGGCGTCGACATCCGCTACTACTCGGTCATCTACCAGGCCATCGACGAGGTCGAAGCCGCCGTCAAGGGTCTCCTCAAGCCCATCTACGAGGAGGTCAAGCTCGGTTCGGCCGAGATCCGCGAGGTCTTCAAGGTGCCCCGGATCGGCAACATCGCCGGTTCGATCGTCCGCGACGGCATCATCCGCCGCAACTCCAAGGCGCGGCTCATCCGCGACGGGGTCGTCATCTCCGAGAACCTCACGGTGGACTCGCTCCGCCGGTTCAAGGACGACGCGACCGAGGTCCGCGAGGGCTTCGAGTGCGGTATCGGTGTCGGCTACAACGACATCCGTATCGAGGACGTCATCGAGACGTACGAGATGCAGGAGAAGCCCCGCGACTAGGAGTCGCGAGGCCTGATCCACCGGGGCCCCGGACACGAGCTGTCCGGGGCCCCGCCTTTGACGGTTCACAACACCACAGGTGATCACTTGTACGTTGGGGCGCTGACCCTGGACGTCCTTCTGGGCGACGTCCACTCGCTCAAACAGAAGCGTTCGGTGGTGCGGCCGGTCATCGCCGAGCTGCGCCGCAAGTTCTCGGTGTCGGTCTCCGAGGTGGGAGAGCACGACCTGTACCGTCGCGCCAAGATCGGCGTCGCGGTGGTCGCCCCCACGGCGGCCCACGCCCGGGAGCAGATGGACACCTGCGAGCGCTTCGTCGCGGGCCGTCCCGAACTGGAGCTGCTGTCCGCCAGGCAGCGGCTCTTCAACGAAGAGGAAGACTGACCATGGTTGACGCCGCACGCGCGCGCAAGATCGCCGACCGCATCCAGCGCATCGTCGCCGAGATGCTGGACCGACGGATCAAGGACCCGCGCCTGGGATTCGTCACCGTGACCGACGCGCGCATCACCGCCGACCTGCGGGACGCCACGGTGTACTACACGGTGTTCGGCAGCGCCGAGGACCGGGCCGCCTCCGCCGCGGCGCTGGAGAGCGCCAAGGGCCTCATCCGCAGCGAGGTGGGCAGGCAGACCGGCATCCGGCACACGCCGAGCCTGACCTTCGTCATCGATGAGGTGCAGGAGAACGCCCAGCACATCGAGGAGCTGCTGGTCAAGGCGCGGCAGTCGGACGCCGAGGTGGCCCAGCGGGCCACCGGCGCCAGCCCGGCGGGCGAGGCCGACCCCTACAAGGCGCCGCGTGAGGCCGAGGACGACGACGAGGACGAGGAGTAGCCCTCCCGTCCCGTGCCGCGGGGAGACCGCGGCCGGAGACGCCGGCCGGGGACCCTCCGGTCCCCGCCGCACGGGCGGCGGCGCTGCGCCGCCGCCCGTTCCCCTTTCCCGACCCCTTCCCGAGGAGACCGATGGCCGAGAGCGGCGTCGTGGTGATCGACAAACCCGCCGACTGGACCTCGCACGACGTGGTCGCCAAGACCCGCGGGCTGGCCCGGACGCGCCGGGTCGGACACGCGGGCACCCTAGACCCGATGGCCACCGGTGTCCTGGTGCTGGGGATCGAGAAGGGCACCAAGCTCCTGGGCCACCTCACCCTGACGGAGAAGGCGTACGACGCCACCCTCCGGCTGGGGCTCACCACCAACACCGACGACGCCGAGGGCGAGCCGGGGGAGCGGGTGGACGCCTCGGGGGTGGCCGACGAGGCCGTCCACGAGGCGGTGCGGGCGCTCACCGGGGAGATCATGCAGGTCCCGCCGCAGGTCAGCGCGATCAAGGTGGACGGCGTGCGGGCCTACAAGTCGGCGCGGAAGGGTCAGGAGGTCGAGCTGAAGGCCCGCCCGGTCACCGTCTCCGCGTTCGAGGTCACCGGCATCCGCCGGGTGTCCGACGAGGCGGGGACGTTCGTGGACGTGGACGCCTCCGTCGTCTGCTCCAGCGGCACCTACATCCGGTCCCTGGCCCGCGACGCGGGCGCCGCCCTGGGCGTCGGCGGCCACCTGACGGCGCTGCGCCGCACCCGGGTGGGCCCCTACGACCTGGCGCAGGCGCGCACCCTGGACCAGCTTGCGGAGGAGTTCACCCAGGTCCCGCTGGCGGAGGCGGTCGCCGCGGCCTTCCCGTCGCGCGCGCTCACCGAGGAGGAGACCCGGCGGGTGCGGCACGGCAACCGGATCGACCCCACCGACCAGGGGCGGGGGCCCATCGGCCTGTTCGCCCCCGACGGCCGGGTGATCGCGCTGGCGGAGAACCGCCGCGACCACATGAAGCCCCTGGTGGTCTTCGAACCCGCCTAGTCCGTGTTCCTTTGAACCTCCGCTGCGCTTCGGCCCGCCCGTAGCCCACCGCCCTCAACGGACGGCCTAGGGCCGCGGGCTTTCCTCGAGGACCGCTCCTCCGGGGCCTCCCGCCGGGCGCCTCGCGAACCCCCGGCGGCACAGGAGAGCGTTCAAAGAACAGGCATCAGACGGCGGGGGCCTCGGCGAGGAAGCCGGCCAGGGCGGCGGTGAGTTCGGCGGGGCGCTCCACCGAGGGCACGTGCCCGGTGTCGGGCAGCTCCAGCAGCCGGGCGCCGGGGATCCCGGCGTGGTAGAGGTCGGCGACCTCCTGGATCTCGCGCACGTCGGACAGGCCCTTGACGACCAGGGCGGGCACGCCGACCTCGGCGAGCCGCCCGTTGGCCGGCGGGTCGATCCACTGCGGCGTGTTGGCCGGGGAGGACCACAGGCGGGCGAACAGCTCGCGCAGCATCAGCAGGCTCAGGTCCCAGGACTCCGGGGGGAGGTCCTCGGGGGAGCGGCCGGGGCCGGCCACCATGAACCGGGCCTGCGCCTGCGCCATCGCGGCCACGTCCGCGGGGTCGGGTTCGGCGTTCCCGGCCCGGTAGCGGGCCAGCCGCTCGGGCGGGACGGCGGGGCCGACGGCGGCGGCCGCCGCGTCCGTGAACGACTGCGGCCACCGGTGGCCGGACATCCCCGGGCAGACCAGGGCCAGGGCGCCGACCCGGTCGGGCGCGGCCAGCGCGGCGTCCACGGCGTGCGCGCCTCCGTACGACGCGCCCACCAGGGCGGCCCGGTCGATGTCCAGGGCGTCCATGAGGTCGAGCAGGTCGCGGTGGTGCTCCACCGGACCCCCGTGGTCGGCGGAGCCGCCGACCCCGCGCCGGTCGTAGCGCACCACCCGGTGGTCCGCGGCCAGCGCGGCGAACTGGTGGTCCCACATGCGCCGGTCGGCCAAGCCCGCGTGCAGCAGCACCACGGCCGGTCCGTCGCCGGCCTCGTCGTAGGCGAGTCGGGTCGAGCCCGTGTCGATCATCGGCATCCGGGCAGGCTAACGACCCCTTCCGCTCCCTGTCGACCCCCTTCTCCCCACCGCAGAACCCCGGCGCCCCCGCCGCACGGCCCGTCCGGGCACGGGCGCCGCGGGGGGCTCGTGTCGGCGGGCGGGCGGCGGACGTGGCAGGCTTGGGGCGAGGGGGCCGCAGGGCCCTCCGCCTGGCCTCGTGACGAAGGGGAGTCGGACGTGCGGCGATGGGACGGGCCGGAGGGCGTGCCCTCCGGATGGGGGCGGTCCGTGGTGGCCGTCGGTGTCTTCGACGGTGTGCACCGGGGACACCGGGCCCTCCTGGCGACCGCGGTCGAACGGGGCCGGGAGCTGGACCTGCCGGTGGTCGTGGTGACCTTCGACCCGCACCCGGAGGCGGTGCTGCGCGGTGTGACCCCGCCGGTGCTCACGCCGGTGGAGCGGCGGATCGAGCTGCTCGGCGGGTACGGGGCGGACGCCGTGTGCGTCATGCCGTTCACCAAGGACCTTTCGGCGCGCACCCCCGAGGAGTTCGTGCGCGGCCTCCTGGTCGACCGGCTGCACGCCGCGGCCGTGGTGGTGGGCGAGGACTTCCGGTTCGGGCACCGGGCCGCCGGAGACGTGGCCGAGCTGGCCCGCCTGGGCGCGGAGTTCGGCTTCACGGCGGACGGGGTCGCGCTGGTCGCCGACGGGGAGGCCATCACCTCCACCCGGGTGCGCGGCCTGCTGGCCGGCGGCGACGTCGCCGGGGCCGCCGCGCTGCTGGGGCGCCCGCACCGGGTCGAGGGCGAGGTCGTGCACGGCGCCGCGCGCGGCCGCGAGCTGCTGGGCTTCCCCACCGCCAACATGGACCTGCCCCCCCACACCGCCGTCCCGGGCGACGGCGTGTACGCGGGCTGGCTGAGCCGGGTCGAGCCGGTCCCGGGCCGCGAGTCGCGCTGGCCCGCCGCGATCTCGGTGGGCACCAACCCCACCTTCGACGGCGCCGAGCGGACCGTGGAGTCCTACGCCCTGGACCGCGACGACCTGGAGCTGTACGGGGTGCGGATGACCGTGGACTTCACCGAGCGCATCCGCGGCCAGGAGCGGTTCGACCGGCTGGACGACCTCATCGTCGCGATGCGGCGCGACGTCGAGCGCTGCCGCGCCGTCCTGGGGGTCTCCTGAACCGGGGAGACCGCCCCCACGCTGCGTGCACGCCCGCGCCCTCCGTGTTTGCGGTAGGGTGGAGTCGTCCACGTGTGCCCCGCACGAGGTCACGGTAGCGTGACCCGAGGGGGAGCGCGATGTCCTCCCGCCGTCGGCGGGAGCCGCGCGGCACACCCGACGGTGACTGTTCGTACGCGTGGTCACCGCGTCTGACCCCGGTCCCTTCCGGCCGGGTTCGCCCTGCGTACCGAATCATTGAGAAAAGGAACGACGTGTCGATCGACGCCGCCACCAAAGAGAAGATCATCGCCGAGTACGCCACCGGCGAGGGCGACACCGGCTCCCCCGAGGTCCAGGTCGCGCTGCTCACGCACCGCATCACCGAGCTCACCGAGCACCTCAAGGACCACAAGCACGACCACCACAGCCGTCGCGGCCTGCTCCTGATGGTCGGCCGTCGCCGCCGTCTCCTCAAGTACATCGCCAAGCAGGACATCACCCGCTACCGCTCGCTGATCGAGCGCCTGGGCCTGCGCCGCTAGGACGTCGGAGGGAGCGGCTTCGGCCGCTCCCCCTTTCTTAGTAGGGTGTACGTGTCGGCGGTCACCGCCGCACCCGCACGCCAACTGAACAGAGACCACCCGCGCCCATCACTCCCTCGGCCGCAGAGTCGAGGCCGGTCCTCGGTAGTGGCCTCCGGAAGGTCCCGTCACGGGACCCCGTGGGCTTCGATCGATGACCGGCCGTCATCAACTCCGGGGCACGGACGCGGGGAACGAACACACGCGCCGGACCAGCGGGTCCGGTGCATCCCAACGCGAACACGTGTAGTAGGAGGTCGCCCATGGAGGGCGTTTACTCTGCCGAAGCCGTCATCGACAACGGCAAGTTCGGCACCCGTACCATCCGCTTCGAGACCGGTCGCCTGGCCCGCCAGGCCGCCGGTTCGGCGACGGTGTACCTGGACGACGAGACCGTCGTGCTGTCCGCCACCACCGCCTCGAAGCGCCCCAAGGACAACCTCGACTTCTTCCCGCTGACGGTGGACGTCGAGGAGCGCATGTACGCGGCCGGCCGCATCCCCGGCTCGTTCTTCCGGCGCGAGGGCCGTCCCTCCGAGGACGCCATCCTCACCTGCCGCCTGATCGACCGGCCGCTGCGCCCGTCGTTCAAGAAGGGCCTGCGCAACGAGATCCAGATCGTCGAGACGATCCTGGCCCTGCACCCGGACCACCTGTACGACGTCGTGGCCATCAACGCAGCCTCGATGTCCACCCAGATCGCCGGGCTGCCCTTCTCGGGTCCGATCGGCGGCGTGCGCGTCGCCCTGATCGACGGCCAGTGGGTCGGCTTCCCGACGCACTCGGAGCTGGACAACGCCACCTTCGACATGGTGGTCGCCGGCCGCGTCCTGGAGGACGGCGACGTCGCGATCATGATGGTCGAGGCCGAGTCCACGGTCCACACCCTCAAGCTGGTCGCCGAGGGCGCCGTCGGCCCCAACGAGCAGACGGTGGCCGAGGGCCTGGAGGCCGCCAAGCCCTTCATCAAGGTGCTGTGCCGCGCCCAGCAGGCCGTCGCGGACCAGACCAGCCGCGAGGAGGGCGAGTTCCCGATCTTCCTCGACTACGAGGACGACGTGTACTCCGCCGTCGACTCCGCCGTGCGCGAGGACCTGTCCAAGGCGCTGACCATCGCGGACAAGCAGGACCGCGAGGCCGAGCTGGACAAGGTCAAGGCCGCCGCGGCCGAGAAGCTCGCCGAGGACTTCGAGGGCCGCGAGAAGGAGGTCTCGGCCGCCTTCCGCTCGCTCACCAAGAACCTGATGCGCGAGCGCGTCCTGCGCGACAAGGTCCGCATCGACGGCCGCGGCCCCAAGGACATCCGCCCGCTGTCCGCCGAGGTCGGCGTGCTGCCGCGCGTCCACGGCTCGGCGCTCTTCGAGCGCGGTGAGACCCAGATCCTGGGCGTCACCACCCTGAACATGCTGCGCATGGAGCAGACGGTCGACACTCTCAACCCCGAGAAGACCAAGCGCTACATGCACAACTACAACTTCCCGCCCTACTCCACCGGTGAGACCGGCCGGGTGGGCTCGCCCAAGCGGCGCGAGATCGGGCACGGCGCCCTCGCCGAGCGCGCCCTGATCCCGGTCCTGCCCTCGCGCGAGGAGTTCCCGTACGCCATCCGCCAGGTCTCCGAGGCGCTGGGCTCCAACGGCTCCACCTCGATGGGCTCGGTCTGCGCCTCCACCATGGCCCTGCTGTCGGCCGGCGTGCCGCTCAAGGAGATGGTGTCCGGCATCGCCATGGGCCTGATCAGCGAGGGCGACGAGTTCGTCACCCTCACCGACATCCTCGGCGCCGAGGACGCGTTCGGCGACATGGACTTCAAGGTCGCCGGCACCCGTGAGCTCATCACGGCCCTGCAGCTCGACACCAAGCTCGACGGCATCCCCGCCGAGCAGCTGGCGCTCGCGCTCCAGCAGGCCCGCGGCGCGCGCCTGGCGATCCTCGACGTCATGCAGGAGGCCATCGAGCGTCCGGCCGAGATGAGCCCGAACGCTCCGCGCATCCTGACCGTCAAGGTCCCCGTCGACAAGATCGGCGAGGTCATCGGCCCCAAGGGCAAGATGATCAACTCGATCCAGGACGAGACCGGCGCCGAGATCACGATCGAGGACGACGGCACCATCTACATCGGTGCCACCGACGGCCCCTCGGCCGAGGCCGCCCGCGACACGATCAACCAGATCGCCAACCCGACGATGCCCGAGGTCGGCGACCGCTACCTGGGCACCGTCGTCAAGACCACGACGTTCGGCGCGTTCGTGTCGCTGCTGCCCGGCAAGGACGGCCTGCTGCACATCTCGCAGATCCGCAAGCTGCACGGCGGCAAGCGGATCGAGAACCTCGACGACGTGATCAGCATCGGCGAGAAGATCCAGGTCGAGATCCGCGAGATCGACGACCGCGGCAAGCTGTCGCTGGTCCCGGTCGAGGTCGTCGAGGCGGAGGCCGCCCAGGCGGCTCCGGCCGCTCCGGCCGAGGGCGACGCCCCGGCCGAGGCCGAGGACAAGGACGGCGACAACGGCGAGGGCGCCCCGCGCCGGCGCCGCCGCCGCTCGAGCAGCCGCTCCGAGAACACCTGATCCGCTCTGAACACGTGAGGGGGCGGTCGCACCGTGGGTGCGGCCGCCCCCACCGCGTATCCTCGGGCGGTAGGTCCCACGCACACGACGCGAAGAAGAAGGATTCATGAGTTCTGTCCCCATCGCCGCCGAGCAGGAGCCGGGCACGACCGTGACGCTGCTGGAAGCGGACGGCGGCTCCGGCCTGGTGCGCCGGACCGTGCTGCCCGGCGGACTGCGCGTGGTCACCGAGCACATCCCGGGCGGGCGCTCCGCCGCGTTCGGGATCTCGGCGACCACGGGCTCGCGCGACGAGGACGCCGCGCACGCCGGTTCGGCGCACTTCCTGGAGCACCTGCTGTTCAAGGGGACCCGGACCCGGTCGGCGCTGGAGATCTCCGCGCTGCTGGACGGGGTGGGCGCCGACCACAACGCCTACACCACCAAGGAGCACACCTGCTACTACGCGAAGGTGCTCGACCGCGACCTGCCGCTGGCCATCGACGTGGTCGGTGACATGGTCGCCAACTCGGTGCTGGACGAGGGCGAGGTGGAGACCGAGCGCGGCGTGATCCTGGAGGAGATCGCCATGTACGAGGACGAGCCCGCCGACCTGGTGGACGACGTCTACGCGGCGCACTTCTTCGGGGACACCCCGCTGGGGCGGCCGATCCTGGGCACCATCGACACCATCAAGGCGCTGCCCCGGGAGCGGATCGCCGAGCAGTACCGGGACGCCTACGTCCCCTCGGAGCTGATCGTCACGGCGGCCGGGAGCCTGGACCACGACCTGGTGGTGGAGCAGGTCCGGGAGATGTTCGCCGAGCGGCTGGCCGCCGCGGGCGACGCCCGCCCGGCGGGGCCGCGCATCGGCGGCGGCCCGGTCCCCACCTTCGGCGGCCAGGTGGTGCAGTCGCGCGACACCGAGCAGGCGCACATCATCCTGGGGTCGGAGGGCATCATGCGCACCGACCCGCGCTGGCACGCGCTGCGGCTGCTCAGCGCCGCCCTGGGCGGCGGCATGTCCTCGCGCCTGTTCCAGGAGGTGCGCGAGAAGCGCGGCCTGGCCTACGCGGTGCACGCCTACCACACCGGCTACGCCGACACCGGGACCTTCCAGATCTACGCGGGCTGCCTGCCGGAGAAGGCCGACGAGGTCATCGGGGTGTGCCGGGACGAGCTGGCCAAGGTGGCGGCGTCGGGGATCACCGACGAGGAGCTGCGCCGGGCCAAGGGGCAGATCCAGGGCTCCCTGGTGCTGGGCAGCGAGGGCACCAACGCCCGGATGGGCCGCCTGCTGGGGCACGAGCTGAACCACCCGCGCCACTTCTCCATCGACGAGGACCTGGCCCGGTTCGACGCCGTCACCGGCGCCGAGGTCGCAGAGGTCGCCGCCGAGCTGCTGTCGCGCCCGCGGGCGCTCGCGGTCATCGGCCCCTACGACGAGGGCCGCACCTTCTGACCTACCGGCCGGCCGTACGGGCCCGCACCCCGCACCGGGCGGGGCGCGGGCCCGCGGCGCGCCCGGTCAGCCTTCGAGCAGGGTGTCCCCGACGTAGCCGCCCTCGGCACAGCCCGGGGGGACGGCGAACACGGCCGAGCCGACGGCGGTGACCCACTCGTTGAGCAGGTCCAGCTCGTCCAGCCGGCGCTGGATGGGGACGAACTGGCGGACCGGGTCGGCCTGGTAGGAGGCGAACAGCAGCCCCGCCTCCGGGGTCCCGTGGTCGCGCAGGTCGTAGTTGTAGCCGCGCCGGAAGATCCGCTCCTCGGGGTCGTCGGTGCGGGAGCGGCGCACGTGGGCGAAGTCCGCGATCACGGTCAGCCCGGTGGCGTCGGTGGCCGCGAGGTCCACCTCGGCGTGCTCGCCGCCGCCGGTCAGCGGCGCCCCGTCGGCCAGGCGGCGGCCGATGACCGCCTCCCGGGCGGGCCGGTCCAGCTCGTCCCAGGTGTCCAGGTGGGTCTCGATGCGCCGCAGCACCAGCCCGGTGCCCCCGGAGAGCCAGGCCGGTCCGGTCTCCCGCCACACCAGGTGGTCGAAGTCGGCGGTCCCCGGGCGCGGGTTGACCGTCCCGTCCACCTGGCCCATGAGGTTGCGCATGGTGGTGCCGTCGGCCTCGGAGCCGTGGGCGCGCCGGAACCCGCTCTGGGTCCACCGGGGCTCGGTGAAGGCGCGCGCGTCCTTGCCGAGCATCCGCACCGCGTGCGCCACCGTCACCGGGTCGTCGGCGCACACCTGGACGAACAGGTCGGCCTGGCCCCAGCGCGGGTCCAGGTCGTCGTGGTCGAACTCCGGGAGCGGCCGCAGCCAGTCGGGCACGGCGTCCGGGTCCACCCGCTCCACCAGGCCCGGGCCGAACCCGAACGTGACGGTCAGGCCCGCCGGGACGGTCGCCAGCTCGGGTTCGGTGTCGGCCAGGGCCGGCTCGCCCCGGGTCAGGCGGGCGGCGTCGTCGCTGAGCAGCCGCATCAGCCGGCGCACCCCCTCGGCGTCCACGTCCCGGCCCAGGTCGAAGGCGGTGAACGCGGCGTGCGCCTGCGGCGGGGTCTCCACCCCGGCCTGGCGGGGCCCGTGGAAGGGCACGGTCCGCTCCCCGTTGAGGGGGAGCGCGGCGGCCTGCGGCGCGGTCGGCGCGCCGGCCGCCCAGCGGTGGGCCAGCGCTCCGCCGACCGCTCCCGCGCCGGCCGCCGCGCCGCCCAGGAGCAGGCCGCGTCTGCTGACGGTCCGGTCCATCAGTGGTCCCCGCCGTCCCCGTGGTCCCCTCCGCCGTGGCCGCCGCCCTCGTACTCCTCGTTGGCCCCCGCGTACTCCTTCACCGGGGCGGTGAACTCCGCCGTCGACCCGTCGGCGAACTCCACCGTGACGGTGGCCTCCGTGCCCGCTTCCAGGTCCTCCGTGAGGCCCATCAGCATGATGTGGTCGCCGCCGGGCGCCAGGGTGCGGGTGCCCCGGGGCTCCACGGGGAACCCGCCGTCGATCTCGCGCATGGTGGATTCGGCGCCCTCGGTGACGACCTCGTGCAGTTCGACCGTCTCCGCCGCCGGGTGCTCGGCCGCCACGATGACGATCTCCGCGTCGGAGCCGTTGGCCACCTCGCCGAACACGGCGGTCATCCCCTCCTCGGCGGTGACGGCCTTGACCCAGGGGTCGGTGATCGAGAAGGCCTCCGCCTGCTCCGCCGCAGGAGAGGGCGGGGCGGACTCCGCGGCCGCGTCCCGGGGCGTGTCGGCCGGGGTCCCCGTGCCGCAGGCGGTGAGGGCGAGGCCGAGCACGGCCGCGATCGGCAGGGCGCGGGCGGTGCGGGTGTACTGCATCGTTCCTCCGATTCGGGGCCGTACCGGAGACGGCCCTTCCGTAATCGGAGTCGTCGTGCGGGGGCGGGCGGTTCCCGCCGGTTCCGGGCGGCGGCGCCCGGGAGGCGCCGCCGCCCGGCTCAGGAGCCCCGTTTGCGCCTGCGGACGGAGATCGTCTTGGGCGCGGCGGCGTTGGCCGCGCCGCGCACCACCACCTCCAGCAGGCCCTCCCCGTAGGAGGCCTCCACGTCGCGTTCGCTGACCCCCTCGGGCAGGGTGATCTCGCGGCGGAAGGTGCCCATGAACCGCTCCGACGAGTAGTAGACGACCGTCCCCTCCTCGTCGCGCCTGCGCTCCCCGCTGATGGTGAGGACCCCGTGGTTGAAGCTGACGGCGACGTCCTCCTCGTACACCCCGGGCACCTCGCAGCGGACGACCAGGTCCTCGCCGCGGGCGAGGATGTCGGTGGGCGGGCTCCAGGCGTCGGCGTAGCCGCGTTCGCGCAGGCCCGTCTGGCTGGTCTCGATCGACGCCATGGCGTCGGAGACACGGTTCATCTCGGTGATCATGTCCACGACCCCGTGGAAGGGGTTGGTGAACTTCTTCGGTGCCATCGCGGGCCCCTTCTGCTAGCGGCCGCCGGGCGGGCGGTAGGACGGCATCTGGTCCTCGGGTTCGTACACGATCTTGGGCCCGTGCCTGCGGGGCTCGTCCTTGAGCGCCTTGGCCAGCCCCCAGCACATGAACAGCAGGATCACCGCGAACGGGAGCCCGGTGACCACCGCCGCCGCCTGGAGCGCGGAGAGGGCGTCGGCCCCGCCCAGGACCAGCAGGACCAGGGTCACGGCGCCCTCGCTGATGGCCCAGAACGCGCGCTGGGCCTTGAGGGGGTTGGGGTCGCCCCCGTTGGTGAGCGTGTCCACGACGAGGGAGCCGGAGTCGGAGGAGGTGATGAAGAAGACCGCCACCACGATGATCAGCAGGACCGAGATGATCACGCCCGCGACCTGGCCCAGGGGCAGCAGCTCGATGAGCCGGAACGCCCGGTCCTCCTCCGCCAGGGCGTTGAGCCCGCCGCCCTCGAACAGGTCGTAGTACAGGCCGGAGCCGCCGAACACCCCGAACCACAGGACCGAGACGATGACCGGTGCGAACAGCGCGCCGATGACGAACTCCCGGATGGTCCGCCCGTAGGAGACGCGGGCCAGGAAGATGCCGACGAACGGCGCCCAGGAGATCCACCAGCCCCAGTAGAAGATGCTCCACGTGGTGGTCCAGCTCGCGGCCTGCTCGTCCATCAGAGAGCTGGGGAAGGACAGGCTCCACGGGACGAGGTTGTCCAGGTACTCGCCCAGGCCCGTGGTGGTGATGCTGATGATCCACAGCTTGGGCCCGAACAGGAAGACGATCAGCATCAGCGCGATCGCCAGCCACAGGTTGATCACCGACAGGCGGCGGATGCCCTTGTCGATCCCGGCCAGGACGCTGAGCAGGGCGATGCCGGTGATGACGATGATGAGCACGGAGTGGACGAGCGAGTTCGACTCGATGCCGAAGACGTGCTGGATGCCGCCGCCGATCTGGAGGGTGCCCAGGCCCAGCGACGTGGCCAGGCCGAAGATCGTGCCGAAGACCGCGAGGATGTCCACGAGGTTGCCGGGCCAGCCGAACGCACGGTCGCCCAGGAGCGGGTAGAGCGCGGAGGCGGGGCGCAGCGGCAGCCCCTTGCGGAACGTGAAGTAGCCGAGCGAGACGCCCAGGGCGATGTAGATCGCCCAGGGGTGGAAGCTCCAGTGGAAGAAGCTCAGGGCCA
Source organism: Nocardiopsis sp. NPDC006139 (assembly GCF_040614155.1). Lineage (NCBI taxonomy): Bacteria > Bacillati > Actinomycetota > Actinomycetes > Streptosporangiales > Nocardiopsidaceae > Nocardiopsis > Nocardiopsis sp. NPDC006139. Next base: position 178,556 of record NZ_JBEXTT010000009.1, on the reverse strand, counting down.
TGGCCTCGCCGGCGGCCTCGACGTGCGGGGCGCCGTCCTCGCCGGGCAGGAACGCGGCCGTCCGGGGCCAGTGCAGGTGGTGGATGGGCTCGGAGACGCCCCAGAACACCAGGCCGATGCCCATGCCCGTCGTGAAGAGCATGGCGAACCAGGCGACGGTCCCGAACTCGGGCCGGGAGTCGTCCGGGCCCAGCCGGATGTTGCCGTACCTGCTGAACATCAGGAACAGGGCCAGGCCGAGGAAGAACGTGGTGGCGAGCACGTACAGCCACCCCAGCCTGGTCCCGATCCAGTCCCGGGTCGCCGTCGCAGCGTCCAGGAGGGGGTCGGTGAACACGATGCCCAGGACCACGAAGGCGAGGATGACGATCCCGGACACCGCGAAGACCGCGGGGTTGGTGTGCTCTCGGATGTAGGTGCGCAGGGTCGAGATGACGACTCCTCCCCAACCTCGGCGGGGGTCCCCGGGTGGAGTGTCGGCCGGGTGCGAAGCCGGATACGGACTGGTCTGTCGGCATCGTAAGAGCGGTTCCGGGGCGGGGCGGTGAGCCGCGCGGGTGCGGAGGGTCGGTGACGGATCACCGCAGAGGTGGACGGATCCGGAGGAAAGGGGTGCTCAGGGCGCTTCGGCGAGCCCGTCCAGGGTGCGGCCGACCCGGCCCAGCCAGTCGACGATGACGGCCAGTTCGTCGTTGGTGTAGCCCTCGTGCAGCGCGGTCATGGCGGCGCGCATCCCGGGGGCGGTCTCGGGCGCCCGGAGTTCGGCGCTCTCGGTGAGGCGCACGGCGACCTTGCGCCGGTCCTCGGGGTGCCGGGTGCGCTCGACCAGGCCGTGGGCCTCCATCCGGTCGATCACGCCGGTGACCGAGCCGGTGGACAGGCACAGACTGGAGGCGATCTCTCCGGGTGTCATCGTGCCCGCGACCCGCAGCAGCGTGTAGCACTGGAAGTCGGTGGGGTTCATCCCGGAGCGGTCGGCCATCCGGTGCAGGAGCTTGATGAGCCGGACGGCGAGCATCTGCCCGTCGTTCTGGAGGGACCGGTAGTGGCCGAACCTCACCGCGGCCTCGTCGGGCCCGGTGGGGGAGGTGGTCGACACGGTGTCCACGGTTCCTCTCTCCCCGGTGTTCGGACTTCGGTCACTCCGAGTCTACGGCCAACGGAACCCCCGGTTCTTCCACGCGGGGGCCGGGGGAACGAAGGCAATAGCTCGGTTGCCGAGATTCATGTTTTCCGAGATAATTGTCCATGACATGACCCGTCCAGGGGAGGCAGACATCGAACCGGTTCTGAACGGTCCCGGCGCACTCCGAATCCACCACGTCCACGGCGACCCGCGGCCGGCACTCGACCAGGTGCTCCGCGACCACCTGCACCGCCGCCTGCTCGGGGCCGAACGGACCGACCCCGAGTTCGCCGCCGGGGCCGCCGCGCAGACCGCGGCCTTCACGCTGGAGGGCGGCAAGCGGCTGCGCTCCTCGCTGGCCTGGTGGGGCTGGCGCGCCGGCGGCGGCCCGGTGTCCGGCCCCGTCGCCCACCACGCCCTGGTCGCCTGCGCGTCCCTGGAACTGCTCCAGACCTGCGCCCTGGTCCACGACGACGTCATGGACGGTTCCGCGACCCGGCGCGGCGCGCCCTGCGTCCACCGGCGGCACGAGGACGAGCACCGCGAGAACGCCTGGTCGGGGGAGGCGAGGCGCTACGGCGAGTCCCTCGCCGTCCTGGTCGGCGACCTCGCCCTGGCCTGGGCCGACGACATGCTCGCCGAGGCCCTGCCCGGGGTGCCCCGCCCGGAGGCGGGCCGCGCGGTCTGGCGGGAGATCCGCACCGAGATGATCGCCGGACAGTTCCTGGACGTGCGCGGACAGGCGAGGGGGTCCCGTTCGGAGTCCCTCGCGCTGCGCATCGACCGGCTCAAGACCGCCTCCTACACCGTGGAGCGCCCGCTGCACCTGGGGGCCGCCATGGCCGGAGCGCCCCCGGCCGTGGCCGAGGCGCTGCGCTCCTACGGGCGGGACGTCGGCGTCGCCTTCCAGCTCGCCGACGACCTGGCCGGCGCCTACGGCGACAGCGGGTCCACGGGCAAACCCGTCGGCGACGACCTCCTGGAGGGCAAGACCACCCTGCTGCTGGCGCTCGGCACCCGCCTGGCGCGAGAGAGCGGCGACACGGCGGGCCTGGACGTGCTGGAGCGGGTCGGGGCGGGGGCCGACCCGGCGGAGGCCGCCGCCGTGCTGGAGAGCCTGGGCGCCCGGGAGCTGGTCGCCGAGCACTGCCGGGGCCTGGCCGCCCGCGGCGTCTCCCACCTGGACGGGATCGACCTGCCCGAACCGGTGCGCGACGTCCTCGCCGGCCTGGCCGCCCGACTGGGGGAGGCCGCGTGAGCCGCCGCACCGCACCCGGCCGGGGCCGGGTCGTCATCGTCGGCGCGGGGCTGTCCGGCCTGGCCTGCGCCCTGCACCTGCTGGGGGCCGGGCGGGAGGTCACGGTCCTGGAGCGCGACACCCATCCGGGGGGCCGGGCGGGCCGCCTGGACCTGGACGGCTTCCGGATGGACACCGGGCCCACCGTGCTGACCATGCCCGAACTCCTGGACGAGGCCCTGGGGGCGGTCGGCGAGACCACCGCCGACCGCCTCGACCTGGTCCCACTGCACCCCGCCTACCGCGCCGGCTTCGCCGACGGCTCCACCATCGACGTCCACACCGACGCCGACGCCATGGCGGCCGAGGTGGCACGGGCGGCCGGCGAGCGCGAGGCCGACGGCTACCTCCGGCTCCGCGACTGGCTCACCCGCCTCTACCGGGCCGAGATGGGCACCTTCATCGACGCGCAGTTCGACTCGCTGCTGGACCTCGCCCGGCCGGACCTGGTGCGGCTGGCCGCCCTGGGCGGGTTCGGGCGGCTCTCCCGGGCGGTGGGGCGGCACGTGCGCGACGAGCGCCTGCGGCGGATCTTCTCCTTCCAGGCCCTGTACGCGGGCGTGGCGCCGGGGCGGGCCCTGGCCGCCTACGCCGTCATCGCCTACATGGACACCGTGGCGGGCGTGTACTTCCCGCGCGGGGGCATGCGCGCCCTCGGCGACGCCCTGGCGGGCGCGGCGGCCAAGGCCGGGGGAGTGCTCCGCTACGGCGACGCCGTGGCCTCCCTGGAACGCTCCGGCGACCGGGTCACCGCCGCCGTCACGGAGTCGGGTGAGCGCTTCCCCTGCGACCAGGTGGTGGTCACCGCCGACCTGCCCGCGGCGTACCGGCTGCTGGGCGGCGCCCCCCGGCGCCGTATCCCGCTCCGCTACTCGCCGTCCGCCGTGGTCCTGCACCTGGGGGTGGACCGCACCTGGGAACGGCTGGGGCACCACACGATCTCCTTCGGCGGCGCCTGGGAGCGCACCTTCGACGAGATCATCCGCGAGGGGCGGGTGATGGGGGACCCGTCCCTGCTGGTCACCCGGCCCACGCACACCGATCCGTCCCTGGCCCCCGCCGGGCACGAGTCCCTGTACGTGCTGGCGCCCGCGCCCAACCTGGCGGCCGGCGGCATCGACTGGGACGCCGAGGGGCCGCGCTACCGCGACCACCTGGTGTCCACCCTGGAGGAGCGCGGCCTCACCGGCCTGGACGCGGCGGTCCGGACCGAGCACCTGGTCACCCCTGCGGACTGGGCCCGGCGGGGGCTGGCGCACGGCACGCCCTTCTCGCTGTCGCACACCTTCGCCCAGACGGGGCCGTTCCGGCCCCGCAACACCGTCCCCGGCCTGGCCAACGTCGCCCTGGCCGGGTGCGGGACCACGCCCGGGGTCGGCCTGCCGACCGTGCTGATCTCGGGGAAGCTCGCCGCCGCCCGCGTGGTGGAGCGAACGGGGGGACGATGAGGACCGCCACCGCAGAACTCGACGCCGCCGGGATCGCCCCGGAGGACCTGCGCCGCGCCTACCTGCGCTGCCGTGAGCTGCACGCCCGCCACGGGCGCACCTACTTCACCGCCACCCGGGTCCTGCCGCCGGACCGGCGGCCCGGGGTGCACGCCCTGTACGGGTTCGCCCGCTGGGTGGACGACATGGTGGACGAGCCCGGGCCCGGTGCCACGCCCGCCGGGCAGGCGGCCCGGCTGGACGCGGTCGACGCCGACCTGGGCCGGGCGCTGGGCGGCGGCGAGCCCGGCGACCCCGTGCTGCGTGCCCTGGCGCACACCGTGCGGAGGTACCGCCTCCCGGCCGCGCACTTCACCGCGTTCATGCGCTCCATGCGCATGGACCTCACCGTGACGGACTACCGCGACCTCGACCACCTGCGCGAGTACATGTACGGGTCGGCGGCGGTCATCGGCCTCCAGGTTCTGCCCGTGCTGGGCACCGTGGTGCCGCGGGAGGAGGCCGAGCGGCCCGCGGCCGCACTGGGCGAGGCCTTCCAGCTCACCAACTTCCTCCGCGACACCGCGGAGGACTTCGACCGGGGGCGCGTGTACCTGCCGGCCGACGTGCTGGCCGACCACGGGGTGGACCGCGACCTGCTGGCGCACTGCGCCCGCACCCGTCGGCCCGACCCGCGCGCCCGCCGGGCGGTCGCCGCCCTGGTCGAGGTCAATCAGGGGTTCTACCGGGAGGCCGAGCCCGGCATCGCCATGCTCGATCCGGTGGCCCGTCCGTGTGTCGCCACGGCGTTCCGGCTCTACCGCGCCATCCTGGACGAGATCGCCGCCGCCGGCCACGACGTGTGGAGCACCCGCCACCGGGTCTCCGAGGCCCGCAAGATCGCTGCGGCGGTGCCCGCCCTGGCCCGGTCGATGCTCGCCCGGACGGTCCCCCGTCCCCGTCCGGTACCCGAAAGGTAGGCCCGACGTGACCCTGCCCGATCCGACCCCCCGCCGCGTCCCGCTGCGGCGCATGCCCGCCACCGCCTGGACCGCGCAGGACCCGACCTGGCGCGAGGGGTCGCCCGGCGTCATCGCCGCCGCCCTCAAACGGGCGCTGGCACGGCCCTCGGGCAACTGGTACGTGCTGGCCGCCTCCCGCGAGGTCCGCGCCGACCGGCCCTTCGGGCGGGTCGTCGGGGGCGTCGAGCTCGTCGCCTGGCGCACCCCCGACGGCACCGCGCACGTCGCCCCGGGGGCCTGCCCGCACCTGGGCGCCCCCCTGTGCCGCGGGGCCGTCGACGACGGGCGCCTCGTGTGCCGCTGGCACGGGCTGTCCCTGGGCGCGGACGGCTTCCCCGGCTGGAGTCCGTACCCGGCCCACGACGACGGGGTGCTGGTGTGGGTGCGCCTGGACCGCGTGGGCGGCGAGGCGCCGCTGGACGCGCCGGTCGTCCCCGAGCGCCCCCCGCTGGAGAAGGCGGTCAGCGCGGTGGAGAGCCTGGCGGGCCGGTGCGAGCCGGAGGACGTGGTGGCCAACCGGCTCGACCCCTGGCACGGGTCGTGGTTCCACCCCTACAGCTTCGTCGGCCTGCGCGTCACCGAGGTGCCCGAGGGGCCCGACCCCGACCCGGACCGGATGGTCGTCGAGGTGGGGTTCAAGGTGGCGGGCCGCTGGGGGGTGCCGGTGCGGGCGGAGTTCCACTGCCCGGAGCCGCGCACCGTGGTCATGCGCATCATCGAGGGCGAGGGCCTGGGCAGCGTGGTCGAGACGCACGCGACGCCGCTGGGCACGGACGCCCGCGGCGTGCCGCGGACCGCGGTCGTCGAGGCGACCGTGGCCGCCTCGGACCGGCCGGGCTTCCTGCTGGCCCGCCGCCTGTCCGCCCTGGTCCGCCCGGCCGTGCGGGCGGCCGCCCGCCGCCTGTGGCGCGACGACCTCGCCTACGCCGAGCGCCGCTACCTCCTCCGCTCCACCGGCCGCTTCCCCGGCTGACCGGGCGAGGCCCCCCGGGAGAGGCGGGCGAGGGCGCGGGCGGGGGCCAGGCGGCCGCGGCGGGGCACGGTCCACAGGGTGTGGCCGGGCAGGCCCCAGCGGGACAGCAGCGCATTGGCGGCGAGCAGGCCGCCGGCGGCCGCGCGCTCCATGAGCGCGACCGGCAGGCCGGTGCGGACGTGGTCGCCCGCCATCACCAGGAACGGGTCCGGGGTGGCCGTCCCCGGCCGGTCGCGGTACGAGCCCGGCGTGAACAGCGGACAGTCCGCGCGCAGCTCGTGCCGGGCGTCCACCACGCCGGCGGAGGCCAGCTCCGGGTACACCGCGACCGCCTGCTCCCACAGGCGTTCGCGCTCGCGGTCGGGGTCGCAGCCCTCGGGCAGGGCGTAGGCGTGCAGCTCCACCACCGAGCCGCCGGCGCGGTCGGCCCACTCCCGTTCCCCGTCCCGGTACCGCTCCAGGACGCTGATGTTGTCCAGCGTCGGGTACCCGGCCGTGCCCAGGAAGGCGGGCCGGTGCGGCCGCACCGGCCGGTCCAGCCAGTACCGCGACACCAGGAACGGCGGTGCCGACTCCAGCCGGGCGATCCGGGACCGCCAGGCGGCGTCCCCCAGGCCGGGCGACGCGGCGACCAGGGAGCGCGTCCCCGGCACGTCCGCGGCCAGCACCACGGCGTCGAACTCCCCGTGCCCGGGCAGCGCGAAGCGCCGCTGCGAGCCCGGCCCGACGCGCTCGACCGGCACGCCCGTGCGCACCTTGGCGTCCAGCCCGGCCAGGTACCGGACCAGCGGCTCCCACAGCGACTCCGGGAACGGCCCGCGCGGCACGTCGAACACCAGGCCCTCGGCCGAGCCCAGGAAGTACAGGTGGAACATCACCGCCAGCTCCGCCGCGGAGAGGCGGTCGGTCGAGGCGAAGAAGCTGCGCGTGAACACCTCGAACGCCAGGTGCCGCGCCGTCGGCGGGAACCGGATCGCCTCCAGCAGGTCCCGCGCGCTCATGTGGTCGAGCCGCTCGTACACCCCCGGAACGTCCACGTCGAGCAGCTGCAGCGCGGCCGGGACGTTGACCCGGGCCAGGTCGAGCGGCGGGAAGCTCGGGCTGGTGGCGGCCAGCACCAGCGCGTTCCACGGCGGGGTCGCGGGCAGGCCGGAGAAGCGGTCGCGCGGCCCGTCGCGGTGGACCAGCGGGTAGTCGGCCAGGGGGACGAGCGCGTCCAGCGCCGGGTCGGCCCGGCGCAGCAGCCCGCGCAGGTTGTAGTACTGGCGGAAGAAGGCGTGGAAACCGCGGTCCATCGCCGCCCGGGAGCCGTCCGCCAGGGTGGTCTCCCAGCCGCGCAGCCGCCCGCCCGGGGACTCCTCGCGCTCGAACACCGTGACCCGCACGCCGCGCTCGGCCAGCCCGCAGGCCGCCGCCAGCCCGGCGATCCCGCCGCCGACCACCGCGGCCTCGGGCGCCTCCGCGGTGCGCGGGCCGGCCGGCGGCGCGGGCGGGACCTCCTCGGCGAGCCGGTCGCGGACGTCCACCGGGCGGCTCACCGGCCCCCCTCCCGCCGCATGCCCGCGAACGTGTGCGTGATGCCGTACTCCCAGCCCGGCATCGGGGCGGAGGCCACCGACACCAGCCCCGCGCGGCGCATCCGCTCCAGCAGCGCCCGGCGGCCGTCGAAATCCAGGACGCTGCGCCACAGGTACCGGAACAGGGTCCCGTCACCCGAGAGCACCCGTCCGGCGGGGATGATCACGCCCCGGCACACGGCCGTCCACACGGCCCGCGCCACCGCCGAGTCGGCCACGGAGTACTCGTGCAGCACCAGCCGGCCGCCCGGGCGCAGCAGGTCCCGCATCACCTCCAGCGCCCGGTCGGGGTCGGGGCAGTTGCGGATCAGGTACGCCCCGAACACCGCGTCCGCCGGCCCGCCCAGGCGGTCGGCCGCCCACTGCGGTGTCAGCTCCTCGACCCGCGCGTGGTGGAACGACACCGTGTCGGGCCAGTCCTTGGCCCGGGCGGCCGCCAGCATCCCCTCCGAGGCGTCCACGCCGACGATCCGGGCCGTGGGCACGGTGTCGAGCAGGGCCGCCGTGGAGGCCCCGGTCCCGCAGCCCAGGTCCAGGATCCGCGGCTCGGGGGAGAGGGCCCCGGGGTCCAGCCTCCGGGCGGAGAGCCGCAGGTGGGCGTGGTAGCCGGGGCTGCCCGCCACGAGTCTGTCGTAGGCGGCCGAGGCGAGGTCGAACCCCTCCGTGACCGCTCCGTCCTGTTTGGCTCGGGTGGTGTCCACACGTCCTCCGGGTGCGCGCTGGCCTGTGTGCGGCATCCCCGGCAGAGTGGGGGCCATGAACGATCATGACGTGGTGATCGTGGGCGGGGGAGCCGCAGGCCTCACCCTGGCCCACCGCCTGTCGGGCGTCAATCACCCCGACGGGGCCCCCGTGCGTGTCGCCCTGGCGGAGCCCCCGCGCGGGCCGCACACCCCGCCCCCGCGCACCTGGTGCTTCTGGGAGCCCGACGGCGGCGAGTGGGACGGCCTGCTGGCCGCCCGGTGGCGGAACCTGACCGTCGTGGGGCCGGACGGCGACGCCCGCACCGCGCCCGCCGACCCCTTCGTGTACAAGATGCTGCGCTCCGCCGACCTGGAGGCCCGGGTGCGGTCCGGCTTCGGGGACCGGGTGGCGGAGGTGCCCCTGCTGGTGGACGCGGTCCGGGACGGGGCCGACCGCGCCGTGGTGGAGGGGGTGATGCCCGACGGCTCCCCGGCCAGGCTGACCGCCCGGTGGGTGTTCGACTCCCGGCCGCCCCGCCCCCTGCCGACGGGCCGCACCCTGCTGCTCCAGCACTTCCGGGGCTGGTTCGTGCGCACCCCCGCCGACGCCTTCGACCCGGAGGCGGCGGTGCTGATGGACTTCACCCCGCCCCAGCCGGAGAACGCGGTGGCCTTCGCCTACGTGCTCCCGCTGTCGGCGCGCGAAGCGCTGGTGGAGTACACCGAGTTCGGGCCCGCGCCGCTCACCGCCGCCGAGTACGACCGCCGCCTGGCAGACCACTGCGCCCGCATGGGCCTGGCGGGGTTCGAGGTCACCGCCGCCGAGCAGGGCGTCATCCCGATGACCGACGCGCCCTTCCGCACCCGGGCCGGGCGGCGGGTCTTCCGGATCGGCGGGGCGGGCGGGGCCACCCGGCCCTCCACCGGCTACACCTTCAGCGGGGTGCTGCGCCAGACCGCCGCCGTGGCCGCGGCCCTGGAACGCGGGGCCGTGCCGGTCCCCCCGGTCCCGCACCGGCGCCGCCACCTGGCCATGGACGCGGTCCTGCTGCGCGCGCTGGCCACCGGTCGCGTGCGCGGCGCGGACTTCTTCACCCGCCTGCTCGCCCCGGACCGGCTCGGCGACGTGCTGGCCTTCCTCGACGGCGGCACCCGGCTGTCCCGCGAACTGGCGCTGGGCCTGCGCACCCCGGTCGTCCCGATGTCCCTGACCGTGCTGGACCAGCTGGGCCACGCGGTGCGCACCGCGCTCAGCCCGGGTCGAGCGCCAGCACCGCCTCCGGCAGGGAGTTCAGATGGCCGCCCCCGGACCGCGCGGTGAGGGAGCGCCAGCCGCCCCCGGCCGTGTACACCCGGACCGCCTGGGGCGACTCGGACGCGGCCAGCACCGTCGCGCGCAGCGCCGCCAGGTCGGACCGCCCGCCCACATGGGACCAGAGCACCACGGCCCGGGGCGCGGTCCGCCGCACGGTCCGCGCCGCGGCGTCCGCCGGCGTGCAGGCGCCCAGGACCCGGTGCGTCAGGCCGCGTTCGCGCAGGGCGGCGGCCAGCGCCTCGACCGGGAGGCTGTGCGTCTCCTCGGGCCCGCAGGCCAGGACCACCGGCCTCTGCCCCGTCCGCGGCGGGCCGCCGGGCGGGGGGACCCGGCGCAGCGCCGAGGACACGCACCACGACAGCAGGTGCTCCACCTCCACGTAGCGGCGGGTGTCCTCCCACTTGCGGCCCATCCCGTACAGCAGCGGCATGACCAGCCCCTCCCAGGCGGCCACCACGCCCTCGGCGCGCAGCGCGCGCTCGACCAGCGCCTCCACGAGCTCGGAGTCCATGCGCACCGCCGCCCGGGCCACCCCCTGGAGGCGGGACGCCCCGCCCGCCGCGAGCGCGTCCCCACGCGCCCCGGAGTCCCGTCCGTCGCGCGGCGCGGGCACGGACCCGGGCCGGGCGGTGACACCGCCCCCGGCCAGCACGCGTTCGGCCGCGACCGCCGGGGCCAGCCCCTCGCCCACCAGCCGGCACAGCTCCCGCAGCCGGTCCACGTCCTCGGGCGTGTAGCGGCGGTGCCCGCCGGGGCTCCGCTCGCGCGGCCCGATCCCGTACCGGTGGTCCCAGCTGCGCAGGGTGGACGGAGCGACCCCCAGCATCCGGGCGGTCGCACCGGGGGTCAGGGTCTCCGCCATGGCATCCCAACCGTTGCGAAAGCGGCGCGACTTGTCGCACCCGTCCTCGCCACCGACTCTAGCTGCAAGGACGTGGAACGGAGGGGACCCATGGACCTGGACACCTCGCACAACGCCGACCGGCGCCTGGCCGCCGTCCACCGGTTCGGAACGGCGTTCATCGGACTCGTTCTGGTGGGATTCGGCGTGACGAGCCTGTTCGTGCGCCTGCCGCTGTTCGACACCCGGGGGGAGGCCGTGGCCGGCCTGTCCACCAACGGGGCGCTGGGCTTCGTCTCGGTGGCGGTCGGATCGCTGCTCGTGGCCGCGGCCGTGGTGGGCGGCACCTACTCGTCGACGGTCTCCACCCTGGTCGGCGCCGGTTTCGTCGTCAGCGGCCTGGTCAACCTGTACCTCATGAGCACCGACTACAACATCCTCGCGTTCTCCATGCCGAACGTGATCTTCAGCTTCGTGGTCGGCATCCTGATGCTGACCGTGGGCATGTACGGGCGCTTCACCGGCGGCCTGCCCGAGGACAACCCGTACCGGCGCCACCGGGAGCGGCGGCGGAGCCTGCGCCGTGGCACGGCCCCCGCGGGGGCGGCCCGGTGAGCGGGCGCCGGGCGCTGGTCACCGGGGCCACCGGGTACATCGGGGGGCGGCTGGTCCCGCAGCTCCTGGACGCCGGGTTCGAGGTGCGCTGCCTGGCCCGCGACCCCGGCAAGCTGCGCGACCACCCCTGGCGGGACCGGGTGGAGGCGGCCCGCGGCGACGTGGTCTCCGGGGAGGGGCTGACCGAAGCGCTGGAGGGGGCCGACGTCGCCTACTACCTGGTCCACTCCATGTCGGGGAGCCGCGACTTCTCCGGCGACGACGCCCGGGGCGCGCGGAACTTCGCCGAGGCGGCGGCCGGGGCCGGCGTCGGGCGCGTCGTCTACCTGGGCGGCCTGGCGCCGGAGGGGGAGGACCTCTCCGCGCACATGGCCTCCCGCGCCGAGGTCGGCCGCATCCTGCTGGACGGCCCGGTGCCGGCCGCGGTGCTGCGGGCCGCCGTGATCATCGGATCGGGGTCGGCGTCCTTCGAGATGCTGCGGTACCTCACCGAGCGGCTCCCCGTGATGACCACGCCCCGCTGGGTGCGCAGCCGGGTGCAGCCCATCGCGGTGCGCGACGTGCTGCGGCTGCTGGTGGAGGCCGCCGACCTGCCGCCGGAGCAGGACCGCACCTTCGACGTCGGCGGACCCGACGTCCTCACCTACGCGGAGATGATCCAGCGGTTCGCGCGGGCGGCGGGGCTGCGCCCCCGCCTGATCCTGCCGGTCCCGGTGCTCTCGCCGGGGCTGTCGAGCCTGTGGGTCGGACTGGTCACGCCGGTGCCACCCGCCATCGCCCGGCCGCTGGTGGAGTCGCTGCGCCATGACGCGGTGTGCGGCGAGGACGACCTGTCCGGCCTGCTCGGCGACCACGTCCGCATCGGGTTCGACCGCGCGGTGGAGCTGGCGATCCGCCGCACCTCCCAGTCCCGCGTGGACACCCGGTGGACGTCGGCCTCCTGGGCGGGGGCCCCGTCCGACCCGCTGCCCACCGACCCCGACTGGGCGGGGGGCAGCCTGTACACCGACGAGCGGGTGCGGGAGGTGGACGCCCCGCCGGAGGCGGTGTGGCGCGTGGTCGAGGGGATCGGCGGCGAACGGGGCTGGTACTCCTGGCCGCTGGCCTGGGCGGCGCGCGGCTGGATCGACCTCGCCGTGGGCGGGGTGGGCCCGCGCCGGGGCCGCCGCGACCCGGGGCGCCTGCGGGTGGGCGACTCGCTGGACTTCTGGCGGGTGGAGGAGATCGTGCCGGGGGAGCTGCTGCGGCTGCGCGCGGAGATGCGCCTGCCCGGTCCGGCGTGGCTGGAGTTCACCGTCGAGCCCGGCCAGGGGCGCACGGTGCTGCGCCAGCGCGCGCTGTTCCGGCCGCGCGGCCTGTTGGGCCACCTGTACTGGGCCGCGGTGACGCCCTTCCACGGGGTGGTGTTCGGCTCGATGTCGCGGAACATGGCGTGTACGGCCCGCAGCGAGGCGCGCGAGCCCGCGGCCGTGTGACCGCCGGGCCCGCCGCCCGCCCCGCACCGTGCCCGGTGCGGGGCGGGCGTGTGTGGAGGGTGCGGGAACGGCCTGTCCGGCGAGGGTGTAGAGTCGCGTCCAAGAAAGGCTTGAAAAGCGAGATACTTGTTTTCCGTGACTTTTGTCGCGGTGGAGGGGAACACCGGTGAACGAGGAGAGGCGACCGCTACGCCGGTCGCGGTGGTGGGTCGGAGCGGCGCTGCTCATCGTCCTGCTGTGGACCCTGGGCGGCGGGCCGCTGGGCGCCTTCCTGGGCAGGCTCGGCGAGGTGCAGACCAACGACCGGTCCGCCTTCCTGCCGGTGGGGGCGGAGTCCACCGAGGTCGCCCGGATCGCCGAGGACTTCGACCGCGAGGACGCGGTGCCCGCCATCGCCCTGTGGTCCGGGGACGGTGACGTCACCGCAGCGGAGTTGGCGGACATCGCCGCAGTCGGGGAGGAGTTGGCCGAACGGCCGTGGGTCTCCGGCGAGGTGGTCGGCCCCTTCCCCGGAACCGAGGACCCCTCCGTCGCCCAGCTGATCGTGCCGATCGACTCCGGCGAGAAGACCTCCGACGCAGTCGAGGAGCTGCGCGCCGTCCTGGCCGACCACCCCGTCGGCGACCTCACCCCCCAGGTCACCGGTCCGGCGGGCTACGCCGCCGACCTCGCCGCGGCCTTCGGCGGGATCGACTCCACCCTGCTGCTCGTCGCGGTCGCGGCCGTGCTGGTCATCCTCGTCGCCGTCTACCGCTCCCCGCTGCTCCCGGTCCTGGTGATCCTGGCGTCCCTGCTCGCCCTGGGCCTGTCGGGGGCCCTCGTGTACCTGGCCGCCGACGCCGGCCTGGTCAGCCTCAACGGGCAGAGCCAGGGCATCCTGTTCATCCTCGTCGTGGGCGCCTGCACCGACTACGCCCTGCTGCTCGTCGCCCGCTACCGCGAGGAGCTGGCCCTGCACGAACGGGTCCCGACCGCCGTCATGGCCGCCCTGCGCGGCGTCACCGGACCGGTGCTCGCCTCCGCGGGCACCGTCGTCCTGGGCCTGCTCTGCCTGCTCGCCGCCGACCTGGCCTCCACCCGCAGCCTCGGCCCGGTCGTCGCCATCGGCGTCGGCGCGGCCGTCCTCTCGGCGATGACCTTCCTGCCCGCCGCGCTGGCGCTGGCCGGCCGGGCCGCGTTCTGGCCGACCGCGCCGCACCGGCCCACCGCCGAGACCGGCGGCGACACCGACCGCGTCATGGCCGCCCACCCGTTCTGGGGCCGGGTCGCCCGGGCCGTGGCCCGCCGGCCGCGCACGCTGTGGGCGGCCACCACGGTGCTGCTGGCCGCGGCCGCGGTGTTCGCCCCCGCGTTCAGCGCCGAGGGCACCGGCCAGGCAGAGGTGTTCCGCACCGAGGTGGAGGCGGTCACCGCCCAGGAGGTGCTGGACCGGGGCTTCGGCACCGACGCCGCGGCGGCTCCCGCGCTGGTCGTCACGGACGCCGACCATGTGGCCGACGTCGTCGCGGCAGCCGAGGGCTCGCCGTCCGTGGAGTCCGCCGCGCCGGTCACCGAGCCCGGTCCCCCCGGGGCCGGGGCGCCGCCCCTGGAGGAGGACGGGCGCGCCCTGGTCGAGGTGGTCCTCACCGTGGGACCGGAGTCGCCCGAGGCGGTGGACGCCGTGCGCGACCTGCGCGAACACCTGGCCGCGGACGCCCCGGGGGCCGACGCCCTGGTCGGCGGCGTCACCGCCACCGACCTGGACACCCTGGAGACCGCCCAGCGCGACTTCCTCGTGGTGGTGCCGCTGGTCCTGGCCGTGGTCCTGCTCGTGCTGGTCGTCCTGCTGCGCGCGCTGGTCGCCCCGCTGCTGCTCATGGCCGCCAACGTCCTGTCGTTCGCCGCCGCCCTGGGCGTGGGGACCCTGGTCTTCGACCACGTGCTGAAACTGCCGGGAGCCGACCCGGTGGTGCCGCTGTTCGCGTTCGTCTTCCTGGTGGCGCTGGGCATCGACTACAGCATCTTCCTGATGTCGCGGGCCCGGGAGGAGACCCTGGCCCACGGCCACCGCGACGGCGTGCTGCGGGCGCTCACCGTCACCGGCGGGGTCATCACCTCCGCCGGCGTGGTGCTGGCCGCCACCTTCGCGGCGCTGGCCGTCATCCCGCTGCTGTTCCTGCTCCAGCTGGCCTTCCTGGTGGCGTTCGGGGTGCTGGTGGACGCGCTGCTGGTGCGCACCGTGCTGGTGCCCGCCCTGGCACTGGACGTGGGGCCGCGCACCTGGTGGCCGGGGCGGGCCCGCCGCGCCGGGGCCTGAGCCGGCGGGTCACAGGGGGTCGCCCGGCAGGTCCCGGTAGGTGGCGGCCAGCTTGTTGGTGAGCGCGGCCAGCGGCAGCCGCTCCCCGTCGACGGAGGCCACCGGGCGCACCCCCGTGACCGCGTTGGTCACGAACGCCCCGGACATCCGGGCCGCGTCCGCCGCCGACAGCGGCCGGGTGGAGACGGGCACGCCCATGTCCTCGGCGAGCCCGCTCACCAGCCGCGCGGTCACCCCCGGCAGCGCCGGGCCCTGCGGCCACACCAGGCCCTCGCCGTCCAGGAAGCAGATGTTCCAGGTGGGCCCCTCCGACAGCAGCCCGTCCGCTCCGTGGAACAGGGCGTCGTCGTGCCCGTCCAGCTGGGCCGCCCGCCGCTGGCGGATCGGGCCGAACAGGCCGGTGCCCTTCACCTCCGGGGTGTCCCGGGTGTACAGCCGGGTGCCCAGCCGCAGCGGGGGCGGCAGCCGGTCGGGGACGGGGGCGGGGCGGGTGGTGACGAGGATCTGGGGGAAGGTGCGCCCGGCGGGTCTGCCCAGGTCCAGCGCGGGGTCGAAGACGGTCACCCGGATGACGGCGGGGGAGGGGTGCGCGCGGGCGCTGCGCCGCGCGAGCTCGCGCACCCGGGGGATGTCCGGTTCGGTGCCGAACAGCGCCCGGCAGTCCCCGCGCAGCCGGTCCATGTGCAGTTCCAGGCCGCGTACGCGCAGGTCGGCGACGAGCATGGTGGTGAAGTGGCCGTAGCCGTGGAGAGCGAGGGAGCCGAGCTCCCCGGTGGTGGCAGGGCGTCCGTTCAGTTCCATTGCGCGCCCATCATGGCATTTCGGGACCTGTGTCACGTGGCTTTTCCTCCGCCTCGCCCGAAGCGGTGGCGAACCCCCAGGTCAGCGCGATGCCGATCGCCCCGTCAGTCGTCTCCGCCGGCCTCGCGGGCGAGGAACGCGGTGGTCAGCTGCTCCTCCGAGGTGTCCAGGTAGGCCTCCAGTTCGGCGGCGGCGGCCGTGTGGTCGCCGCCGGCGAGCAGGGTGTGGATGCGCCGGTTCCAGTCCAGGTAGGGCGCGTGGAACTCGCGGGGGGCGTCCATCACGTGGAAGACCAGCCGGGTCTCGGCCAGGACCCGGCTCATGAACTCGTCGACCCGGGTACTGCCCGCCAGCCCGGCCAGCGCCTGGTGGAAGTGCATGTTGGCGGTCCCCACCCCCCACCAGTCGCCCGCGTCGCGGGCCGCCTCGCCCTCGTCGACGGCCCGTCCCACCGCCGCCACCGCCTCGGGGTCGGGGTCGGCGGCGCGCTGCACGGCGGTCAGCTCCAGGGAGCGCCGCGCCCTGAACAGGTCGCGGACGTCCTCCGTGGTGGGCAGCGTGACGAACACGCCGCGGTGCATCTGGTGCACCACCAGCCGTTCGCGGACCAGCAGCCGGAACGCCTCGCGCAGGGTGTTGCGGGAGACGCCGAGCTCCTCGCACAGCCGCTCCTCGGACAGGCGCCGGCCGGGCGGGTGGTCGCCGTCGATGACGGCCTCGCGCAGCAGCTCGGCGACCCGCTCGGCCTGGCTGGGCAGCGGCAGCAGCCGTCGGGTCGGCCTGCCGACGCGGTCGTCCGTGGCCGTCACAGGAGCTCCTCGCTGGGAAGGGAACGGTGCCCTCCCATTGTCGCCGATGCCGCGGGGTTCCGGTCGGCGCGTTCTCATGTGAACGCTTCATTGGATGATCCTATGAATAATCGGTCGGCGAGAGCAGAACGTTACATCCCTGACCAGCGGTCTTTGCGGCAAGGCTCTTTACTGGCCTTGTTGGATTGAAGTATTGTTCAACAATCCAACGGCGTGGAGTGGTCCGCGTCACGTCGTATCTCCAGACCGCATCCCCAGGAGAGACCATGGGCGACACGCCCCCCGCACCCGCCAAGGTGCGTCCCCGCCCCGGACGGATCGCGCTGAGCAGCACCCTGCTCGGCGCGATGTTCCTGATGGCCACCAGCGCCATCGGCCCCGGCTTCATCACCCAGACCACTCAGTTCACGGCGCAGCTCGGCGCCACGTTCGCCTTCGCGATCCTCGTCTCGATCCTCGTGGACATCGCCGTCCAGCTGAACATCTGGCGGGTCGTCGGCGTCGCGAACACGCGCGCCCAGGACCTGGCCAACAAGGTCGTCCCCGGCGCCGGCTACCTGCTGGCCGCCCTCATCGTCTTCGGCGGCCTGGTCTTCAACGTCGGCAACCTCGCCGGCACCGGGCTGGGCCTGAACGCCCTGGCCGGGCTCGACCCCCGGATCGGAGCGGTCATCTCCGCGGTCCTGGCCGTCGTCATCCTGGGCGCCAAGAGGCTGGGCGCTGCCCTGGACCGCGTCCTGGTCGTCCTCGGCGTCGCGATGATCGGCCTCACCCTGTACGTCGCGGTCATCTCCCGGCCCCCGGTCGGCGAGGCCCTGCGCCAGGCCGTCCTGCCCGAGCAGCTGGGCACGGACGTCTTCCTGGCCACGGTCACCATCATCGGCGGCACCGTCGGCGGCTACATCACCTACGCCGGGGTCCACCGCCTCATCGAGGCCGGTCAGGGCGGCCCCGAGAACATCGCCGCCATCTCCCGCACCTCCGTGCTGGGCATCATCGTCACCGGCGTGATGCGGGTGCTGCTCTTCCTCGCCATCCTCGGCGTGGTCTCCGGCGGGGTCGAGATCCTCAACTCCGACAACCCGTCGGCCGAGGCCTTCCTCCAGGCCGCCGGAGAGGCGGGCATGCGCCTGTTCGGCGTGATCATGTGGGCGGCCGCGGTCAGCTCCGTGATCGGCGCCTCCTACACCTCGATCTCCTTCGTCTCCACCTTCCACCCGGTGCTGGAGAAGCGGCGCGGCCTCCTTGTCACCGCCTTCATCGGGGTCTCGCTGGCCGTCCTGCTGGTCTCCGGCCAGGCCCCGACCACGCTCCTGGTCCTGGCCGGCGCGCTCAACGGCGTCATCCTGCCGGTCGGCCTGGGCATCATGCTCTGGGTCGCCGCGCGCCGCTCCCGGGACCTGCTCGGCGGCTACAGGTACCCCGTGTGGCTCATCGTCATCGGCGCCCTGGCCTGGGCGCTCACCGCCTACATGGCGGTCAACTCCCTCGGCGGCATCGCCGCCCTCTGGCAGTAGAGAGGAGCACCCGTGTCCCGCATCGACCTCAACTCCGACCTCGGCGAGGGCTTCGGCCGCTGGGAGCTCGGCGACGACCGGGCCCTGCTGTCCATCGTCACCAGCGCCAACGTCGCCTGCGGCTTCCACGCCGGCGACCCCTCGGTGCTGCGCCGCACCACCGCGGACGCCGCCGCCGAGAACGTGGCGGTCGGCGCCCACGTCGGCTACCGCGACCTGGCCGGGTTCGGCCGCCGCTTCATCGACGTCCCGCCCGCCGACCTGACCGCCGACGTCCTGTACCAGATGGGCGCGCTGTCGGCCTTCACCCGCCTGGCCGGCGACCGCATCCGCTACGTCAAGCCGCACGGGGCCCTGTACAACACGATCGTCCACCACGAGCAGCAGGCCGCCGCCGTGGTCGAGGCCGTCCGCGCCTTCGACCCCGGCCTGCCCGTGCTCGGCCTGCCCGGATCGCGGTTCCTGGAGCTGGCGGAGAAGGCCGGACTGCCCACCTACCGGGAGGCGTTCGCCGACCGCGCCTACACCCCCGAGGGCACCCTGGTCTCCCGCCGCGAACCCGGCGCCGTCCTGCACGACCCCGAGGAGATCGCCGAGCGATGCCTGCGCATCGCCCGGCGGGAGCCGGTCACCGCGGTCGACGGGAGTGAGATCCTCATCGAGGCCGACTCCCTGTGCGTCCACGGCGACAGCCCCGGGGCGGTCGCCATCGCCCGTGCCGTCGCCGACCGGCTGCGCGCCGAAGGCGTCACCCCGGCGCCGTTCGCCCGCTGACCGACCGGGGACCCGACCCCGGCCCGAAGGAGAATCCGTGCGCGTACTGACCTGCGCCGACAGCGGTGTGCTGGTGGAGGTCGCCGACCTGTCCGAGGTGATCGCCCTGGGGGCGGCCCTGGAGGCCGCCCCCGTCCCGGGCGTCGCCGACGTCGTCCCGGCGGCGCGGACCGTGCTGCTGCGGCTCGCCCCCGGGGCCGACCCCGGGGCGGTGGCAGCGGCGGTGCGCCGGGTCCCGCTCGCCCCGGCCGGGGAGCGCGCCGAGGGGGAGACCGTGGTCCTGCCGGTGGTCTACGACGGCGAGGACCTCGCCGACGTCGCCCGGCTGACCGGCCTCACCCCGCGCGGAGTGGTCGAGGCGCACACCGCTGCCACCTGGACCGTGGCGTTCTGCGGCTTCGCCCCCGGGTTCGGCTACCTGGTCTGCGACGACGAGCGCCTGCGCGTCCCGCGCCGCGCCGAGTCCCGCACCCGGGTCCCCGCCGGGTCGGTCGCCCTGGCCGGGGAGTTCACCGGCGTGTACCCGCGCAGCTCCCCGGGCGGCTGGCAGTTGCTCGGCCGCACCGGGGAGAAGATCTGGGACCTGCACCGCGACCCGCCCGGCCTGCTGCGCCCGGGCGTGCGCGTCCGCTTCGAGGAGGTGCGGTGAGCGCTCTGGAGATCGTGGCGACCGGGCCGCTGACCACGGTCCAGGACACCGGGCGGTCCGGCCACGCCGCCCTGGGCGTGGGCCGTTCCGGCGCCGCCGACGCCGCCTCCTACGCCCTGGCCAACCGCATGCTCGCCAACCCGGCCGGGGCCGCCGCCCTGGAGGCCACCCTGGGCGGGCTGCGGGTGCGCGCCCGAGGCCCCGTGACGGTCGCCGTCACCGGGGCCGGGGTGCCGCTGCGGGTGGACGGCCGCGGTGCCGCCATGAACACCGTCCTGCGTCTGGCCGACGGCGCCGAACTCGTGATGGGCGCCCCGGCGCGGGGCCTGCGCACCTACCTGGCCGTCCGCGGCGGCGTGGACGTGCCGCCGGTCCTGGGCTCGCGCAGCACCGACGTGCTGGCCGGGCTCGGCCCCGACCTGCCCGCCCCCGGCGACCTGCTGCCGGTCGGCCCGCCGCCCGCCGGGTTCCCCAACGTCGACCTGGCCCCGGTCCCGCCGGTCGGCGGACCGGAGACGACCCTGCGCGTGGTCCCGGGCCCGCGCGACGACTGGTTCACCGGCGACGCCCTCAAGACCCTGCTCACCTGCTCCTACGAGGTCACCTCGCGCAGCGACCGGGTGGGCGCCCGCCTGTCCGGGCCGGCCCTGGAGCGGTCCCGCGACGGCGAGCTGCCCAGCGAGGGCATGGTGCCGGGGTCGCTCCAGGTGCCGCCCACCGGCGAGCCCGTGCTGTTCCTGGCCGACCACCCGGTGACCGGCGGGTATCCGGTGATCGCGGTGGTCCGCGCCGCCAACCTGCCCCTGGCGGCGCAGGCCCGGCCCGGGACCGCGATCCGTTTCACGCTTTAGAAGGAGAGACCGCCGATGGACCCGGCCCAGCTGTCCCCGAAGCAGGCCCGCGAGCTGTTCCGCTCCGGGCTGCGCACGCCCACCTCCGGGTTCAGCCCCGGGTACGCGCAGGCCAACCTCATCGCCCTGCCGCGCGAGGCGGCCTTCGACTTCCTGCTGTTCGCCCAGCGCAACCCCAAGCCGTGCCCGGTCCTGGACGTGACCGAGCCGGGGCAGGTGTCGGCGTCGGTGTTCGACGGCGACCTGCGCACCGACCTGCCCGCCTACCGCGTGTACCGGCACGGCGAGCTGGTGGAGGAGCGCGCCGACGTCACCGACCTGTGGCGGGACGACCTGGTGGCCTTCCTCATCGGGTGCAGCTTCACGTTCGAGACGCCGCTGCTGGAGGCCGGGGTCCCGGTGCGCCACATCGAGGCCGGGACCAACGTCGCGATGTACCGGACGAACCGGGAGTGCCGTCCGGCCGGGCGGTTCCGGGGCCCGCTGGTGGTCTCCATGCGGCCGGTCCCCGCGGACCGGGTGGCCGACGCCGTGCGCATCACCTCCCGCTACCCGGCCGTGCACGGTGCGCCGGTGCACGTGGGCGACCCGGCGGCGCTGGGCATCGCCGACCTGTCCCGGCCCGACTACGGCGACCCGGTGGAGGTCCGGGAGGGGGAGGTCCCGGTGTTCTGGGCCTGCGGGGTGACCCCGCAGGCGGCGGTGGCGGCCTCGGCCCCGGAGTTCGCGATCGGGCACGCTCCGGGGCACATGGCCGTCACCGACGTGAGGGACTCCTACTACCAGGTGCCGTGACGCGGCCGGTCAGGAACGCTCCGCCCCGTCCCGGCCGCCGTCCTCGCCGGGGGAGTCCGGGGAGGAGAGCCGGCGGTCGGGGTCCTGGCCGCCGAGCCGCCGGATCCACCCGCCGAGCCGTCCCGGCCCGGACGGCTCCTGCGGCGTAGCCGGGGACGGCGCCTGCGGGGGAGGCGTCTGCGGGGTCCCGGGCCCCTGGGCCTGGGCCTGCCGGTAGCGGCCGCGCTTGCGGGTGTACCCGGACTGGCTGGCGTAGGCGGTCTTGGCGGCCCGCGAGAGGTCGTCCTCCCGGGCCATCCGCGCCATGTCCCGCAGCTCCACGGCCTGCGCGGCCGCGGGGGCGGGGGCCGCGCCGTACGCCCCGCCCGGGGCGGCCGGACCGCTGAGGAAGTCGGGTGCGTCCAGGTCGTCCAGGTCCCGCCCGGCCTGGTCCAGGAGCCGGGCCGCCTCGGCCCGGTCGCCCCGCCGCAGCGCCTCGCTCGCCCGCTTCTTGGCGGTCTGCGCCTTCTGCAGCGCCTCCTCGGTGCGCACCTCCGGGCGCGGGACCCGGTCCGCGGCCTCGTCGCCCGGCACCACGTTCACGCTGACCGGCAGTGTCGCGTTGTAGGTCGTCAGGGTCTCCGGGTCCACGTAGGTGGCCTCCAGCGTGGTCAGGGTGACCGTCCCCAGCGACGACATCCCCGGCACCTCCAGCCGCAGCAGCAGCCGGCGCTCCTCACCGGAGTGGAAGTCGCCCAGCTCCACCATGACCGACCCGTCCGGCAGGCGGTGCGAGGGCATCTCGCCGACCACGTCCACCGCGCGCACGTGCTCGCCCGCGGGGATCCGCAGCGACACCGCCTGCGCGCTCTTGGCCAGCAGGTACTCCGCCTCCTGGGCGATCAGCCCGCCCGCGGTGTCGGGGTCCTCGGCGAACAGGGCGCTGCCGGTGCCGCCCTCGGCCACCGCGCCCAGCAGGGCCTCGTCGTAGCCCAGCCCGTAGCCGAGCGTGGCCACCGTGACCCCGTGCCCGTAGGCGTCGGCGGCCACCTGGCGCAGCAGGTCGTGGTCGGTGACGCCGTTGTTGGCGTGCCCGTCGGAGACGAGCAGCAGGGTCGCCCCCCGCTCCCCGCCCGCCCGGCGGGCCTCCTGGATGCCGCGCAGCAGGCCGCTGGACAGGTCGGTGCCCCCGCCCGCGCGCAGCGCCCCGACCGCTCTCCGGACGGAGGGCTTGTCGGCCAGGGGGCCGCAGGGCACGACCACACGGGCCTGGGTGTCGAACACGACCAGCCCGAAGTCGTCGGAGGGGTCGAGCCGGTCGATCAGCCCCAGGAGCGCCTGCACCGCCCCGTCGAGGCGGCCGCCGTGCATGGAGCCGCTGGTGTCCAGGACGATCTGGAGGGTGGCCCGGGGGCGCTGGGCGTTCTGTTCGCGTTCGGGCGCGACGATGTCGAGCAGGACGGCCACGGCGTCCTCGGTGTCCAGGGGGACGGCGTCGAAGTCGAGCAGGGCGGACAGGTGCATGTGCGGCTCCCGGGGTCGGCTCCCTCCAGGCTAGGCAGCGGCACCGACATCCGCCCCGCTCCCCGTGGCCGGATCGGGCCACCCCGGGACCCGGTCCCGGGGGCCGGGGCTCACCTTGCCCTCAGCCCCATGCGGCGCAGCTCCAGGGCTGCCAGCCGGTCCAGGGCCGCGGTGTCCCCGGAGCGCCAGGCCCCGGCCGGGTCGGGGTGGACCGCGGCCAGCCGGGCCGGGGCCACGGAGGTCAGGGCGCGCAGCGCCAGCAGGCGGGAGCGGGCCTCCGGGGACAGCTTCCCGGTCCGGCGCACCGAGGTGGCCCGGGCGATCCACCGGGCCCGGGCGGGCAGCCAGGTGGTGGCGACCAGCAGCACCGGCACCGCCGCCACCAGCAGGGGCAGCGTGGTGGCCAGCGAGGCGACCGTCTCGCGGAAGGAGTCGCCGGCGGAGGTCAGGGAGGCGCCGGTCTCGCTCATGTTCGTGAAGGGGACGGCCAGGGTCTCCCCGGCCAGCGGCACCTTGGCGGCCTGCTCGGCGGCGCTGTCCATGTGCTCGCTGAACCCCCGGCCGGTGGCGGCCATGAGCTCGCCGGGCCGGTCCAGCGCGCCGATCATGTCGCGCAGTTCGAGCGCGGCCCGGACCCACAGGTAGACCCACGCGACGGCCAGGGCGTCGGAGGCGAGCTGGAACAGGGCGCGGACCGGGCGGTCGGCGTAGAGCTTCACGGGGTCTCCCAGGGGGTCGGGGGAGCCGGACCTCGTGTCCGGACGCTCATCCGTTACCCGCTCCGACGCACCCGCATGCCGCCGGTTCCCGTGCCGGAGGGGGAATCCGGGGCCGCCGTGACCGAAGGGGCCCGATGCGCCCCGCTTCTCCCGCCGCCGACCGCTCCCGCCGCCGCCCCGAGGGCCGGCCCGCAGCCGGGCGGTCACCCGCGCACGGGCGCCCGCCGGTCCAGGAACCCGCGGACGGCCCCGCCCCACTCCCGCGGGGCCTCCGCGGCGATCAGGTGGCCGGAGTCGATCTCCACCGACTCCGCGCCGGGGATGCCCGCGGCCAGCGCGCGGGACAGCTCCGGGGAGACCAGCCGGTCCAGCGCGGTGGTCACGACCAGCGTCGGCACCGCGATGCCGGGGAGGTCGGCGCGCGTGTCCGCCCGGGCCACCAGGTCCACGTGCTCGGGGGTGCCCGCGGGCACGGAACCGGCCGCGGCGCGCACGGCCTCCTCCAGCTCCCCGGGGGAGAGCGCCTCCAGCGCGGGCGCGCCGAAGGCCACGGAGAGGTTGAAGCGGGCCAGTGTGTCCCGGTCCCCGTCCAGCAGGGACCGCCACACGTCGACGTTCAGCCGCGTCCGGTTGTCGATCCGGGCGAACCCGGCCGTCAGGACCAGTCCGGTCACCCGCCCGGGGTGGCGGGCGGCGGCGCGGACCGCGATCGCGGTGCCCAGGGAGTAGCCCAGAATGGTGAACTCCTCGACCCCCTCCTCCACGGCGGCGGCCACCAGCGAGTCGGCCACCGCGTCCAGGTCCAGGGGGCCGGCTGAGCGCGGGGTTCCCCCCGTCCCCGGCAGGTCCGGGGCGACCACGGTGTGCGTGCGGGTCAGGTCCGCCATCAGGGGGCCGAAGTTCGGTTCGATCCCGCCCCCGCCGCCGTGCGCGAGCAGCAGACCCGGACCGGAACCCTTGACGGTGCGTGCGTAGTGTTCGATCATGCGGCGACGGTAGGCCGTGACACCGGTGTGAACGTCAAGTGAGGAGGGTCACCTCGTGCTGATCGGGGAGCTGTCGGAGCGGACCGGAGTGAGCCGTCGGCTGCTGCGCTACTACGAGGAGCAGGGGCTGCTGGACTCCGCGCGCGCGGCCAACGGGTACCGGACCTACGATCCGGACGCGGTGCGCACGGTGCGCGCCGTCCGCGCCCTGCTCGCCATGGGGCTGAGCACGGAGACCATCGCCTCGGTGCTGCCGTGCGTGCGCGACCCCGAGGCCGACCCCGTCGAGCTGGAGCTGTGCCCCGACCTGGTGGCCACCATCCGGGCGGAGGTCGCCGCCCTGGACGCCCGCATCGAGGAGCTGTCCGGGCGGCGCGGCGCCCTCAGCGCCCAGCTGGCCGGCTGCTGAGGGCCGACCGGCGAACGTGCGCCGCCCCGCACCGGGCCTCGTGAGGCCGGTACGGGGCGGGCGGGGAGCCGGTGCGGCACCGGGGTTCCGGGAGGAGTGCGCGCACCGGGCGCGGTCCGTGGGCCGGGAGTGAGCCGGACCGCGCGGGGTCGGTCGGTCAGCCGCGGGTCCCCACCGGGGCGCGGTCCCCGTCCGCGCCCCCGTCGGAGGGCCGGGTGCCGGAGCCGGCGGCCTCCGCGGTCTCGGCGGCCTCGGCGGTGTCCTCGGCCCTTCCAGCCTCGGACTCCTCGCCGGACCGGTCCTCCTTCTTGTCGGAGGATCCGTCGTCGAAGCTCATGAGGGCGTCCATGTCGATGGAGTTCGGGTTGTCGAGCACGTGCTTCAACCGGTCGCGGTCCAGGCCGCCGGTCCAGCGGGCGATGACCAGGGTGCCCACCGCGTTGCCGGTGAGGTTGGTCAGGGCGCGGGCCTCGGACATGAACCGGTCGATGCCGACGATGAGCGCGATCCCGGCCAGCGGGATGACGTCGCCGAACGCGGCCAGCGAGGCGGCCAGGGTCACCAGTCCGGCGCCGCTGACGCCCGCCGCGCCCTTGCTGGACAGCAGCATGAAGAGCAGCAGGCCGATCTGGGTCCACACGGACACGTCCGAGCCGGTGGCCTGGGCGATGAAGATCGCGCCCATGGTCATGTAGATCGCGGTGCCGTCCAGGTTGAACGAGTACCCGGTCGGGATGGTCAGGCCCACCACGGACTTCTTGACGCCCGCGGCCTCCAGCTTGGTCATCATGCGCGGCAGCACGGACTCGCTGGAGGAGGTGCCCAGGACGATCAGGAGCTCGTCGCGGATCAGGCGCAGCAGCTTGAACAGGCCGAACCCGGCCAGGCGGCTGATGATGCCCAGGACCACGATGACGAACAGCACGCAGGTGACGTAGAAGCTGAGCATGAAGTAGGCGAGGCTGGTCAGCACCTGGCCGCCGTACTCGCCGATGGTGAAGGCCATGCCGCCGAAGGCGCCGATGGGGGCGGCGTACATGACGATCTTGATGACGCCGAACATGATGTGCGACATCGTGTCCAGGGCGCGCACGGCGGCCTCGCCGCGCTTGCCGAGCATGGTCAGCGCGCAGGCGACCAGGATGGCCAGGACCAGCACCTGGATGAGCTGGCCGTCGACGAACGCCGAGAAGAACGAATCGGGGATGGTGTGGAGGACGAAGCCGGAGAAGCCCTCGCCGCTCTCCTCCGCCTTGGCGATGGTGTCGGCCGCGTCGGCCTCGTCGAACGACACGTTCAGGCCCACGCCGGGCCGCATGATGTTCACGGTGACCAGGCCGATGGCCAGGGCGAGAATGGTCGTCGCCGTGAAGTAGACCAGGGTCCGCAGGGCCAGTCCGCCCGCCTTGGCGAGGTTGCCCAGGCCGGCGATGCCGACGACGACGGTACAGAAGATGGTCGGGGCGATGACGACCTTGACGAGCTTGATGAACAGGTCGGCGAGCCACCGCATGTCGGCGGCCCAGGTCGGGAAGAGCAGGCCGACGGCGATGCCGAGCGCGATACCGACGAGCACCCAGAAGTACAGCTGGCGGTAGATGGGCTTCTTGCGCGGGGCGGACGCCCGGTCGGCGTCCTTCCCCGCGGTGGCGGCGCGTCCGAAGCTCGGCATGGCCCCCTCCTCCGAAAGTTCTTGTGCGGCTGGTCACAGGAACTTTCACCGAGAGGCGGGCGGCAGTCGAACTTCAAACGGAAACTTAAGATTTACCTGACATTTGTTCACACACCGTGCCCGCTTACGCCGCTCTTATCCACGCATCGTGACCAAGGGTCGAGATCCGTCACGGACCGTGAGTCCGGCTGCGGGCGCCGCGCCGCCACGGGCCGCTGACCAGGGCCGGAACGGCGGTGGTCGCCCGCCGCCCCGGCCCCCTGCTCCGCCGTGCCGGGCTACCGCCAGGCGTCCGCCGCCTTGCGGGCGTAGTCGGCGAACGGTGTGGCGGGGCGGCCCAGGGCGCGCTCCACCCCGTCGGCGGGTTCGGCGTTGCGGCCGTCCAGGATCTCCTCCAGCAGCCCCACCAGTCCGTGCGCCAGCTCCTCGGGGGCGCCCGCCGCCGCCATCGCCGCGACGAACTCCTCCGGCGGCACCTCCAGGAAGCGGACGTCCCTCCCGGAGACCTCGCCCACCACGCGCACCGCCTCGGCGAACGTGACCGCCTCCGGGCCGGTCAGCTCGTAGGTCGCACCCCCGTGCCCGTCCCCGGCCAGGGAGCGTGCGGCGACCAGCGCGACGTCGTCCAGGTCCACGAACGGCTCGGGGACGTCGGGCACCGGCAGCGGGAGGGCGCCCTCCAGCAGCGGGGGCAGGAAGAAGCTCTCCGAGAAGTCCTGGGCGAACACCGAGCAGCGCAGCACGGTCGTGCCGGGGAACGCCGCGCGGACCATGTCCTCGGCTTCCCGCGCCCCCTTCTCGCCCCGCCCGGACAGCAGCGCCATCCGGCGGACCCCGGCCCGTGCGGCGCGTTCGGCGAAGGCCGCCACCGTTCCGGCGGCGCCGGGGAACGCCAGGTCGGGGTGGTAGCAGAGGTAGACGCCGGTGACCCCGTCCAGAGCGGCGTCCCAGGTGGAGGTGTCGTGCCAGTCGAAGCGCGGCTCCCCGGACCGGGAGGCGACCCGGGTCCGGAACCCGGCCTCGGAGAGGAGGGCGTGGACGCGGCGCCCGGTCATCCCGGTGCCGCCGGTGAGGAGGATGTGCTCGGTGCTCGTGTTCTCGTTCATGGTCCGAGTCCACCAGTCCGGAGCCGGACGGAACATGGTCCGGATACCGGAAGGCATAAGAGAACGTCTGGCATAGGCTCGGGTCATGGATCCGCTCTCCCACCTCCTGGACGGACCCCGGGCCCGGGGCGCCTTCACCCTGCGCGTCGTCATGCGCCCCCCGTGGGGCATCCGGCTGCTGGACCGCTCCGCCCTCACCCTGGCCGTGGTCACCTCCGGGGACGTGTGGGTGGACGTCGGCGACGGCGGCGACCGGGCCACGGCCGGGGACGTGCTCCTCGTGCGCGGGCCCGAGCCCTACACGCTCTCCGACCGGGGCGGGCGCGCCCCCACGATCACCGTCCACCCCGGACAGCGCTGCGTGGCGGCCGACGGCCAGGAGGTGCACCTGAGCATGCTCCACGGCGTCGGGACGTGGGGGAACGACCCCGACGGGCCCGACACCCTGATCGTCGGCGCCTACGAGGACGACAGCGAGGTCGGCCGGCTGGCCCTGTCCGCGCTGCCCCGCCTGGCGGTGCTGCCGGGCGAGCGCGTCGACCCGGCCCTGGTGTCCCTGCTGTCCCGGGAGATCACCAGCGACCGCGTCGCCCAGTCCGGGCTCAACGACCGGCTGCTGGACTGCCTGCTGGTGATGGCCGTCCGCGCCTGGATCGAGGACGCGCCCGACCACGCCCCGAGCTGGCTCAACGCCCGCCACGACCCGGTGGTGGCCCGTGCCCTGGACCTCGTCCACGAACGCCCGGCGGACCCGTGGACCCTCGCGGGCCTGGCCCGCGCCTGCGCCGTCTCGCGCTCCACCCTGGCCGACCGCTTCCAGCGCGCCGTGGGCACCCCGCCCATGACCTACCTGCGCACGTGGCGCCTCACCCTCGCCGGCGACCTCCTCACGGCCCGCCCCGACCTCGGCCTGGAGGCCGTCGCCGCCCGTGTCGGCTACGGCAGCGCCTTCGCCTTCAGCGCCGCCTTCAAGCACCACACCGGACGCAGCCCCTCCCACTACCGCGCCCCGGCCCCCGCCCCCTGACCCGGCCCGGCCCCGGCCGGGCGCGCGGCGGGCCCGCCGGGCTAGGTTGGTGTCCGGGCCCGCCGACCGGGCGGGTCGCACGACCCCATGGGGAGGCGCCTCCGTTGACCGACAGGACCCAGGCCTTCGACCGGCTCACCGACGACTACCGGCGCTTCCGCCCCGGCTATCCCGCGGACATCACCGAACGCCTCCGCGAGCACGTCCTGGCGGGAGGCGGTGAGCCCCGGCTCCTGCTCGACGTCGGCTCCGGAACCGGGATCTCCACCCGGACCCTGCGCCACCTGTTCGGCCCCGGGCCCCGCGTGGTCGGCATCGAACCCGGGCGGGCCATGCGCGGTGCCGCCGCCGACGAGGCCGACGGCCTGGAGTACGCGGACGGCCGCGCCGAGGCGCTCCCCTTCCCGGACGGGTCGGCCTCCCTGGTCCTGGCGGCCCAGGCCGTGCACTGGTTCGACCGGCCCGCGTTCTACGCCGAGGCCGTCCGCGTCCTGGTCCCCGGCGGCACCGTCGCCGTCCTGCACAACGACCGCGACTGGGAGTCCAGCGACTTCGTCGACGCCTACGAGGGCCTGCTGGAGAAGTACGGCGACGACTACCGGCGCGACTACCGGGTGTTCGACACGGTGGGGGAGATGAACGCCGCGGACGGGCTGGCCGACGCGGTCGGGCACTCCACCGCCTGGACCCGGGAGCTCGACCTGGAGAAGCTGCTGGGCAACGCGCTGTCCTCCAGCAAGGTCGCCTCGGTCGTCCGCGCCCTGGGCGAGGACGCCACCCGCGCGGCCATCACGGCCCTGGCCCGCGAGCACTTCCCGGACGGGCGGATCCGCATCCCCTACGTCACCCGCCTCTTCCTCGCCCGCCGCACCTGAGCCCCCGCCCGGCCCCGTCTTTGCCCCGGCCTGGCATTGGCGGGGGCCGCCTCCGGGAAGGGTTCCGCCGATCGGGCCCGACACCCGGGCCCGGCGACGACGGGAGAACGCACACCCATGTCACAGCTCATCGTCCTCGGCGTGGCCGACCGTGAAACCGCCGAGCGCGCCCTGGACATCGCCGCCGACCTCAACAAGCAGCAGCTGCTCCGGCTGGAGGACGCCGCCTACGCCTACAAGGACGACAAGGGGCGCCCCCGCATCCAGCAGACCGTGAGCACCACCGGTATGGGCGCGGCCGGCGGCGCCCTGTGGGGCACCCTCATCGGCCTGATCTTCCTCAACCCGCTGCTCGGCCTGGCCGTCGGCGCGGCCACCGGCGCCGTGGCGGGCAAGCTCACCGACATCGGCATCGACGACGACATGATCAAGCAGATCGGCACCCACCTGGAGGACGGCCGCGCCGCCGTCTTCCTGCTCGCCGACATCACCACCGCCGACCGCGTCATCGACGCGTTCAAGCCGCTCCGGCCCACGGTCATCCAGACCAACCTGTCCAAGGACGACGAGCACGAGCTCGTCGAGGCCCTGCGCGCCTGATCCGCGGCCTCCGGGGACCCGCCGCTGGGCGGCGGGTCCCCGTGTGTTCCGGGTCCACCGGGGGTGCTCCGGCGCGGGTCAGGAGGGGCGCGAGCGCAGGCGGCGCAGCATCCGGGCGTCGCCGAACCCGACGGCGCGCGCCGCGGCCTCCACGGTCTCGCCCGCGCCGATCAGGTGCTCGGCGTGCTCCAGGCGCAGCCCCTGCTGGTAGCGCAGCGGCGTGAGCCCGGTCGCGGCCGTGAACAGCCGGGTCAGCGTCCGCTCGCTCACCCGCGCCGTCGTCGCCAGCTCCGCCAGCGGCAGCGGTTCGCGGAACCGGGCGTCGATGACGTCCTGCACCCGGTGCACCGCGTCCACCAGGTGCCCCCGGTGCCTCAGCATCACCCCTGCCTGCGGTTCGTCCCCGTTGCGGCGGGCGTAGACCACCATCTCCCGGGCGACCGCCGCGGCCGCCGACGGCCCGTGCCGCACGGTGACCAGGTGCAGGGCCAGGTCGATGCCGCTGGCGATGCCCGCCGAGGTGAGCACGCCGCCGTCGGGCACGTACAGCACGTCGGGCACCACCCGGGCGCGCGGGAACCGGCGGGCCAGCAGGTCCTGGAGGCCGTGGTGGGTGGTGCAGCGCCGCCCGTCCAGCAGCCCGGCCTCACCCAGGGCGAAGGCGCCCGAGCACACGCTCGCCACCGTCCCGCCCGCGGCGCGGTGGGCGGACAGCGCGCCGGCCTGCCCGTCGGTCAGCACCCGGTGCGGGACCCGGCCGCCCGCCCGCCACCCCGGGACCACCACCAGGCCGTCGGGGGAGGGCGGCGGGACGTCGGTGCCCACCCGCAGGGCCGGGCCCTGCGCGGTGGCCACCTCCTCGTGCGCCGCGCTGTAGCGCACCTCGTACCCCAGGCCCAGGTCGGCCGCGGTGGAGAACACCTGCGCCGGACCGGCCAGGTCCAACAGGTGCACGCCGGGGACGAGGAGAAAGCTGACGAGGGTCACGATCCGGTCAGTCTACGCCGGTCACCTCGGCGACCGTGGCGATCCGCGCGAACCTTCCCGACAGCGCGTACACGGTGCGGGTGACGACGTCCCCGGTGTCCAGCGTCGCCGGGTCGGCGAGGACCTCCGCCAGCGGCCGCCCCGGCCGCGACCCGGGGGCCGGGATCGGCTCGGTGGCGGTGGCGTCCACCACGAAGGTGACGCCGTACCCCAGGTCGGAGGCGGCCCGGGCGGTGGTCTCGCAGCACTGCTCGGTGCGGATGCCGCAGACCGCCACCTCCGTCACCCCCCGATCGTCGAGGATGCCCTGGAGGCCGGTGCCGCCGAACGCGCTGTGCACGGTCTTGTACAGCACCGGCTCGCCCTCCCGGGGGTCGAGCCCGTCCATGGGCTCGACGAACCCGAGCGCGGGGTCGAAGGGGGTGCCGGTCCCCGGCTCGGTGTGCAGGACCCACACCACCAGGTCGCCGCGCCCCCGGGCGTGCGCCACGAGCCGGGCGGCGTCGTCGGCGACGTCGGGGTTGGAGGAGGCCCGCCAGGTCTCCCGCTGTAGGAAGGACTTCTGGGCGTCGACCACAAGGAGTGCTCTCGTCATGGGCCGATCCTCCCGCGCCGCCACCGCGTCCGGACAGGCACGATCGGGGCCGCCACCGGAACGATCCGGTCAGCCGAGGGGCTTCTTGAACCCCAGGTGCGAGGGCGCGTAGCCGAGGCGCTCGTAGAACCGGTGGGCGTCCTCGCGGGCCCGGTCCGAGGTGAGCTGCACCAGTGCCGCGCCCCGGCCGCGGGCCACCCGCTCCACCCACTCCATGAACGCGGTCCCCAGGCCGGTGCCGCGTTCGCCGCCGTGCACCCGGACCGCCTCCACCTGGACCCGCAGCGCGCCCCGCCGGGACAGCCCGGGGACGAACGTCAGCTGGAGGGTGCCCACCACCCGGTCGCCCCGGCGCAGCACCGCCAGGAACTGGTTCGGGTCGGCGTCGATGTCCTCGAACGCCCGCCGGTACACCTCCGGGTCGTCCAAAGCCTCCCGGGAGGCGCCCAGCCGGTCGTCGGCGAGCAGCCGGACGATCGCCGGGACGTCCTCGAACCGGGCGCGGTCCACGGACACCCCCGGCACCAGCTCCTCCGTCGCGATGTCGCGTCCCATATGCACTCCTTCGTCCGGTTCATCGAAGCGTCCCCACCCTGTCACAGGCCCGATGCCGGCCCCGGGCCCGGACCCCGGCGGACGGGCCGCGCCCGGCCGGGCGGCCGGAAGCGGCGCGGCCCGCACGGTGCGGTCGCCGCGGGCCTCGTTTACAGTCGATCCATGGACGCCGAGCGGTTGGCCGACCTGGCCCGTGCCACCGAGAACACCGATCCGCTGGTCGGGCTGGACGCCACCGTGCGCATGCGCCAGGAGATGGAACGGCTCGAAGCGGTCCTGGTGCGCCGGGCCCGCAACCAGGGGGCCACCTGGGAGCGGATCGCCGACGCCCTGGGGGTGTCCAAGCAGGCGGTCCACAAGAAGTACCGGGGCGGCCTCTTCGGCTGACGGCGGCCGGGCCCGTCAGGCCGGCCGCAGGACCGCCGCGGCGAACCTCTCCATCCGTTCGCCGAACCCCTCCCAGTCCCCGAACCACACCGCCACGGCGTCCGCGCCCTCCCGCTCCAGAGCCCGGTACAGGTCCACGGCCCCGTCGAACCCGGCTTCCCCGCCGTCCCACGCGATCCGGGTCTGCGCCCGCACCGGGCGTTCGGTGAGCTCCCGTAGGCGGTCGCGGCGGCGCGCGAACCCGGCGGCGTCCAGGCCCACCCCCTGCCAGGCGTCGCCCAGGGCCGCGGCCCGCGCCAGGGCGGGCTCGGAGGCGCCGCCCACCGTCACCGGCAGGGGCGACGCCGGGCGGGGCTCGAACACCCCCCGGTCGTAGGAGTGGAACCGGCCCCGGAAGGGGCCCGAGCCCTCGAACAGGTGCCGCAGCAGCCGCAGCGTCTCGTCGGTGCGGGCGCCGCGCGTGGCGAAGTCCGCGCCCACCGCGGCGAACTCCTCCCGGGACCAGCCGACCCCCACCCCCAGCACGAACCGCCCGCCGGACAGGGCGTGCAGCGTCGCCGCCTGCTTGGCCAGGGTGAACGGGTCGCGCATCGCCGCCACCAGCACCGACGTGCCCAGCCGCACCCGCTCGGTGCGGGCGGCCAGGTGGGCCAGCGTCACCAGGGGCTCGTACACGCCGCCGAAGGTGGTCCCGTAGGGGGCGGGCGGGAGCAGGTGGTCCGGCAGCCAGAGGGCGTCCGCACCCAGCTCCTCGGCCCGCCGCGCGAGGTCGGCGAGGACCCGCGGCGGCATGTCCGGGGACTCGTCGGGCAGCACCACCTGGAAGCGGGTCGCGGATGTCGTGCCGGGGGCCTGTTCGCTCATGCGCCGACCGTAGACCGTGCCACCGGTGTGAAGGTCAATCCCGGCCGCGGCGTGCCGTCAGCGGCCGCCGGGAAGGGTCACGGTGACGACCACGGCCCGGTGGTCGCTGCCGGTCACCTCCACCACCTCCAGGTCGGCCACCCCCATGCCCGGGTCCACCAGCACGTGGTCGATGGTCACCGGGGGCAGCGTCCGCCCCAGGACCGGCCAGGTCGGGCGGGTGCCCTCGCCCAGCTCGGCCGCCGCGTCCAGGTAGCCCGAGTCCAGGACCTCGCGCAGGGCCGCGTGGTCCAGGGTGGCGTTGAAGTCCCCGGCCAGGATCCGCCGCACGCCCTCCGGCGGGGGAGCGGTCAGCGCCGCCAGCTCCGTCTCCCAGGCCGCGACGTACTCCGCGTTCAGCGGGGGAGGCGTGTGCACCGACACCACCTCCACCGCCCCGCCGTATCGCGCGCCCGGGACCTCCATGGCGGCGACGGGCATGGCGAACCCGTCCGGCCCGTTCAGCGCGCCCGTGTCGGTGAGCGGCAGCGCCGCGTGCACGGTGCTCCCCTCCACCCCGGCCCCGGAGTGGTCGACGGTGTACGGCAGCAGGTCGTCGAGCCCGGCGGCGGACAGGTCGGCCAGCACCTCCGGGGTGACCTCCTGGAGGGCCAGCACGTCCACCCCGTGCTCGCGGACCAGGCCGACGATCCCGTCGATCCGGGCCCCGCCGCCCAGGACGTTGAAGGTCGCCACCCGCAGTTCGGGCCCGCCCATGTCGGTCACCGCGAAGAACACGGCCGCGCGCGGCACGACCGCCGCCACGAGCACCGCGGCCGCCACGGACAGGACCGCCAGGGACACCCACCGGCGCAGCACCCTCGCCAGGGCGACGGCCAGGACGGCGGCCCCCGCGGCGTAGGGCGTGTAGGCCATGAGCGGCACCAGCGGGAACCCGCATTCCAGGCCCAGCCCGCGCATCAGCGCGAAGGCCGCGAACCCCGCCGCCACCAGACCGACCAGCACGGTCACGGGCCGCGACCCGCGCCGCACGCCCACCGGTGTCCGTTCCGCCATGCGTCCTCCTCCGCTCCGCCGTTGCCGGGGGGTGGGATCCCCGTACAGGGGGGACGGTTGCGACCGGATGCGAACGCGGGGCTCACCAGGAGCGCCCCGCCGCGGACAGCAGCGACAGCACCCCCTCCAGACAGGAGTTCTCCGGTATCCCCGGCCGCCGCACCAGGAACGCCGTGTTGATCGGCGGGTCCTCCGGCTCCAGCAGCGTCACCAGCCGCCCCGCGTCCAGCTCCCCCTGGCACAGGTAGCGCGGCAGCACGCTGACCCCGGCGCCGCCCGCCACCGTGGCCATCACCGCCCGCAGGTCCGGCACGACCACCGCCGCCTTGCAGGTGAGCCGCACTCCGAACACGTGCCGCCAGTACCGGCGCAGGATCGGCAGGCTCTCGTCGTAGGCCACCAGGGGGACCTCGCACAGGGCCGGCGCCCCCTGCCGGGCGATCCGTTCCGGGCCGATGCGATCCGCCCACAGCGGCGCCCCCACCAGCACGAACTCCTCGTCCGCCAAGGGCTCGGCCACCAGCGAGCGCCCGCGCGGCCGTACCGTGGACACCACCAGGTCGTGCCGTCCCGCTCGCAGCTCCTCCAGCAGGTCGTCGGAGAGGCCGTGGCGCACCCGCAGCCGCAGCCCCTCCGACTCCACCAGCGGGGCCAGGGCGGGCAGCACCAGCACCTGGAGCGCCTCCGCCGGCCCGGCCAGCCGCAGCGGCCGGTGCGGGACCGCCGGACCGCCCCCGGCCACCAGCTCCAGCGCGTCCAGGGGCTCGGCGACCCGCGCCGCCAGTTCGTTGGCCTCCGCGGTCGGCGCGACACCCCGCGGCAGCCGCTCGAACAGGGAGTGCCCCAGCCGGCGCTCCAGGGCCCGTATCTGAGTGGTCACGGTCGGCTGTGACAGGCGCAACGCCTGCGCGGCCGCGGTGAAGGACCCCGACCGGTGCACGGCCAGGAACGTCCGCAGCTGCTGGAGATCCAGCGGGGCGGGACCGGTCTCGACGCGGGCGTCCCCGAGGACCGCCGCGGATCCATTGGAATACCTATGGCTCACTTCGGCGATTTTATTGGTCGATCAATACGTGGAGGTACTAGCGTCGGCCACCGGGCCCACCGCCCATCGCGCGGGGCCCGTACCCGTTCCCGCGGCAGTCCGTTCGAGAGGTGCCACCGTGTCCGTCACCAGCAGGGAAGTCCACCTGGTCGCCCGCCCGGTCGGGGAGCCCGTCCCCGGCGACTTCGCGCTCGTCGAGACCACCCTGCCCGACCCCGGCCCCGGGCAGGTCCTGATCCGCAACGAGTGGATCTCCGTCGACCCGTACATGCGCGGCCGGATGAACGACACCAAGTCCTACGTCGCCCCCTACCGCCTCGGCGAGGCCATGGAGGGCGGCGCGGTCGGCACGGTCATCGCCTCCGGGGACGACTCGGTCCCGGTCGGCACCACCGTGCTGCACTCGCTGGGCTGGCGCGACCACGCGCTGGCGCCCGCCGGGGCGGTCCGGGCCGTGGACGCAGGGGCCGCGCCCGCCCAGGCCTACCTCAACGCGCTGGGCATGATCGGCTTCACCGCCTACGTCGGCCTCACCGAGATCGCCCCCGTCCGCGAGGGGGACGTGGTGTTCGTCTCCGGCGCCGCCGGGGCGGTCGGCTCCCTCGCCGGGCAGATCGCCCGCCGCCTGGGCGCCGCCAAGGTCATCGGCTCGGCCGGGGGCCCGGAGAAGAAGCGCCGCCTGGTCGAGGAGTTCGGCTACGACGCCGCCATCGACTACCGCGAGGGCCGGCTGGAGGAGCAGCTCGCCGAGGCCGCCCCCGACGGGATCGACGTCTACTTCGACAACGTCGGCGGCGACCACCTGCGGGCGGCCATCGCCGCCGCGCGCGACCACGCCCGCTTCGCCCTGTGCGGGGCGATCTCCCAGTACAACGCCACCGAGCCGGTGCCCGGGCCGGACAACCTGTTCCTCGCCGTGGGCAAGCGGCTCACCCTGCGCGGCTTCATCGTCGGCGACCACGCCCGCCTCATGGGCGAGTACGCCCGCCGCGCCGCCGGGTGGCTGGCCGACGGCGACCTTCGCGCGGAGGAGACCGTGGTGGACGGCATCGAGAACGCCGTCACCGCCTTCCTGGACATGATGCGCGGCGCCAACACCGGCAAGATGCTGGTCCGGCTGGCCCCTTAGGGCGTGTTCGGGGGATCATTCCGGGGCGCGGCCGCCGGGCCGCCTCTCGCCGCGCCGCCCGTGCTCGGACGGCCTACCCGGGCCCACCTCGCCAGGCGGCTTGTGAGGGATCGCCCGACGACCGCTCCCGGCACCCGGCGCAAGCGCCGGGCCGCACGAAAGCGTCCACCGAACACGCCCTACTCTGCTCCCGCCCCCCGCGCCACACCTTCCTCATCCTCGTGACCCCGGAAAGGGATCCATGCAGTACGTCACCCTCAACAACGGCCTCCGCATGCCGCAGCTCGGCTTCGGTGTCTGGCAGGTCCCCGACGACCAGGCCCAGGCCTCCGTCGAGACCGCCCTGGAAGTCGGCTACCGCAGCATCGACACCGCCCGCATCTACGACAACGAAGCGGGCACCGGCCGGGCCCTGGCCGCCTCCGGGCTGCCCCGCGAGGAGCTGTTCGTCACCACCAAGCTGTGGAACGACGACCAGGGCGCTGACAAGGCCCTCAAGGCGTTCGACGCCAGCCTGGAGCGGCTGGGGCTGGACTACATCGACCTGTACCTGATCCACTGGCCGGTCCCGGCCCAGGACGCCTACGTCGACACCTGGAAGGTGCTGGAGCGCATCGCCGCCGAGGGCCGCGCCAAGGCGGTCGGCGTGTCCAACTTCACCGAGAAGACCCTGGCCCGCCTGCTGGAGAACACCGACCTGGTGCCCGCGGTCAACCAGATCGAGCTGCACCCGTACTTCTCGCAGGAGGCCATGCGCGGGCTCAACGCCTCCCACGGCATCCTCACCGAGGCCTGGAGCCCGCTCGGCCAGGGCAAGGGCCTGCTGGAGGAGCCCGTGCTGGCGGAGATCGGGGCGAAGCACGGCAAGACCGCCGCCCAGGTCGTGCTGCGCTGGCACCTGCAGACCGGCAACATCGTGATCCCCAAGTCGGTGACCCCGTCCCGCATCGCGGAGAACTTCGACGTGTTCGATTTCGCACTGGAGGGCGACGACCTGGACAGGATCGGCGCCCTGGACCGCGACGGCCGCATCGGGCCGGACCCGGACGGGTTCAACGTCGTCTGACCCCGGCGTGCGGAGGGCGCTCCCGGCGGGCGGGGGCGCCCTCCGGCGTTCCCCGCGGCGGTGGCCGGTGCCGGTCACCCCCGGGCCGCGCCCTCCCCGCCACCGCCCGTTCTTCGGGGAGGAAAGGGTCGAAAGCGCTCGGGAACGGACACATTCCGCGCATCGGAGAAGATCGCGGAACGCCTTCCCGCGGCCGCTCCCGCCCCCGAGGTGGCACGGGGCCGACGGGAGGCGTACAGTCCTCTCTTGGCGCGCCGGGCAGCAGACCGGCGAACAGCACTCTCCCTACGCGAAATCCCAGATCCATGACCGTCGTTCCTTCGCGCACCGCGCGTGTCTACCGCTCCGAGAGCGCCGAGCGTTCGGTACACGCCTGGTGCCACAAAGCCCTCAGCCGCTGGCCCGAACTCGGCCCCCTGCCCCCCGTGGACACCCGCATGGGCAGCACCCAGGCGTTCCGGTCCACCGGCGGCCCCGGCACCCCGGTCCTGATCCTGTCCGGCACCAACTTCAACGCCGCCACCACGGTGCCCGCGGCCCGCGCCCTGTCCGCGGACCGCCCCGTGTACCTGGTGGACCTGCCCGGGCAGCCCGGCCTCAGCTGCGGCGAGCGCGTCGGCAAACCGGGGATCGAGGCGTACGGGGCCTGGTTCGACGAGCTCCTGCCGCAGATCACCGACCGGCCGGTCCTCGTGCTCGGCCACTCCCGGGGCGCCGCCATCGCGCTGGCCTCCACTCCGTCGCCGCTGGTCGCCGGGCTGCTGCTGCTCAACCCGGCCGGGCTGACCGCACCCGGGATGACCTCCGAGTCGATGCGGGCCACCCTGCCGTGGATGCTCCGCCCCACCGAGCAGAACAGCGGCCGCCTCGTCGAGTTCCTCAGCGGGCCGCAGACGCCCTGCGAGGAGCACCGCGAGGAGGCCGAGTGGCTCACCCTGCTCGCGCGCAGCTGCCGCACCGGGTCCACGCCCAGCCCGCTGTACGCGGAGCAGATCCGCGCCTGGTCCGACACGCCCGTCGCGGTCGCGACCGGGTCGCACGACCCGTTCTTCTCGCCGGCGCGCCTGCACGGGCCCGCCCGGCGCTTCCTGGACGCCGAGGTCCACACCATCGAGGGCGCCGGCCACCTGTCCCTGTACGAGAACCCCGAGCAGGTCTGCGGGCTGCTGCGCTCGCTCGACGGCGCCTGACGGCCCCGCGCCGACCGCGGGCGGTCCCCGGGAACGACCCCGGAACCGTCCGCGGCCGTGTCCCGGCCCGCATCGGAGGGCCGGAGCGGCAAGACTCTCCGTGAGGAAACCATCACGGGGAGGCGTATATGCTCGACAGGGCGGCGAAAGCCCTCGGTCTCAGGACCGATCCGGTCATCTTCTTCGGCGCGGTCGCGGCGACGGTCCTATTCGTGGTGTGCGCCATCGCCTTCACCGACACGGTGGACGCGGCCTTCGGCGCCGTGTCCGACTGGATCCTCACCCACCTGGGATGGTTCTACATCCTGGGGGTGACCACCTTCCTGGGCTTCCTCGTCTGGATCGCCCTGAGCAGGTACGGCCGCGTCCGGCTCGGCGGCGACGACAGCCGGCCCGACTACAGCGACCCCGTCTGGTTCTGCATGCTCTTCGCCGCCGGTATCGGCAGCATCCTCATGTTCTGGGGAGTGGCGGAGCCCATCAGCCACTTCGCCGCGCCGCCGCTGCGCGACGTGGAACCGGAGTCGGTGCAGGCGGCGAGCGAGGCCATGGGGTTCACCCTCTACCACTTCGGCCTGCACACCTGGACGATCTTCTGCCTTCCGGGGCTCGCCTTCGCCTACTTCGCGTACCGCAAGGGGCTGCCGTTCCGGGTGAGCTCGATCCTGTACCCGTTCCTGGGAAGGCGCACCTTCGGGCCCCTCGGACGCTTCATCGACGCCTTCGCCGTCCTGGGCACGCTCTTCGGGGTCGCCGTCACCATCGGCCTGGGCACCATGCAGATCAACAGCGGGCTGCACACGCTCTTCGGGGTCCCGGAGAACAGGGCCGTCCAGCTCGTCCTGATCGCCTCCGTGACGACCCTCGCGGTGATCTCCGTGGCCACCGGCCTGGACGTCGGCATCAAGTGGCTGTCCACCGCGAACATCGTGATGGCCGTGGGGCTGCTCGTCTTCGTCTTCCTCGCCGGGGCCAGCCTGTACCTCGTCAAGGGGGTCATCGAGACCACCGGCGTGTACCTGTCGTGGCTGGTCCCGCTCTCCTTCTGGAACGACACCTTCGGCGACACGGGGTGGCAGGGGACGTGGACGGTCTTCTACTGGGCGTGGACGATCACCTGGTCGCCGTTCGTGGGGATCTTCGTCGCCCGCATCTCCCGGGGCCGGACCATCCGGGAGTTCGTCCTGGGGGTCCTGGCCGTGCCCACCGCCTTCAGCATCATCTGGTTCGGAGTCTTCGGCCTGTCCGCGTTCGACATCGAGATGAACCAGGGCGGGGAGCTGGTCCGCAACGTCGTGGTGGAGGAGGACATCCCCGGCGCGCTGTTCGCCTTCCTCGCCCACTACCCCCTGCCGACCCTCGTCTCCGCGGTGAGCATCCTCATCGTGGTCGTCTTCTTCACCACCTCCTCGGACTCCGCCTCGCTCGTGGTCGACATGCTGTGCGCGGGCGGGCCCGGGTCGCCCGTCCGCCAGCGGGTGTTCTGGGGTATCACGGAGGGGGTGGTGGCCGCCACCGTGCTCACCGCGAGCGGGGTGGGCGGGCTGGAGGCCCTGCAGCAGACGATCATCGTCTTCGGGCTGCCGTTCTTCGTCCTCACGTTCTTCATGATGGTCGGCCTGGTGCGCAGCCTGCGCCGGGAGCCGGAGAGCGCCTTCCGCAGGCGCCCGCCGCGCGGCGGGGAGCCCGGGGAGGAGAAGAAGGAGGCCGGAACGGACGGGCCCTAGCCGCACGGGCGGGACGCCGCCGGCTCACTCCGGCCAGAAGAAGTCGTCCAGGACCCGGTACAGCTCCAGCAGCCCCGGGTCGACCAGGTCGCGGCCGTAGGCGTCCAGGAAGGCCTCCGCGTCGCGCGGCCCGAACGACGGGTTGAGGTCGCTCAGCATGCTGCCCGTCATGTCCGCCAGGTCCAGGTGGCGGTCGCCCACGCCCACCCGGCCCAGGTCGATGAGGGACCACCCGCCCTCCCCGTCCACCAGGACGTTGGGCAGGCAGTAGTCGCCGTGCAGCAGGACCGGCCCGGACACCGGGATCCGCTCCAGGCGGTCGGCCAGCCCGGCCAGCACCGCCGCCGCCCCCGACGTGCGCCGCCCGCCGCTCCCGGGGACCCGCGGGGTGTGGCCCTGTGCCCGCCAGCCGCGGTCCACGGCGCCCGACGCCACCCGCTCGCGCGCCTGCTCCAGCAGCACGTCCGGGCCCATCGGGAGCGGTAGCCCCGCCACCGGGACGGCGTGCAGGTCGCGCAGAGCCCGGGCCAGCAGGGCGATCAGCTCCGCGCGGTCGTGCCCCGGCTCGTGGGCGCCCCGGCCGGGGAGGTGCTCCATGGTCAGCCAGTACG
The DNA here is from genome assembly GCF_040614155.1 of Nocardiopsis sp. NPDC006139. Lineage (NCBI taxonomy): Bacteria > Bacillati > Actinomycetota > Actinomycetes > Streptosporangiales > Nocardiopsidaceae > Nocardiopsis > Nocardiopsis sp. NPDC006139. The sequence continues at coordinate 137,604 of NZ_JBEXTT010000009.1, read as the reverse complement.
AGCCCCGCCACCGCCCGGAGTCCAGCAGCCGGGGGACCGGCAGTCGCGTGCCGGCCAGCAGGCGCAGCCGCCGCTCGGTGCCGACCAGCTCGGCCACCAGGTCACGGCGGCCCGCGTCCGCCGACTTGAACACCGCCGTCGGCCGCCCCGCGACGTACAAACGGGCGACCCGGGCCCCGGACAGGCCCACGTCGATCTCCTCGACCCGGTCGGCGGCGACACCCGGCGGCAGTGACATGCCCGGCAGCCTAGCCGGGCGCCCGGCGCCGCCCCACCGGTTTTCCCGCCCGCCGGCCCCGCCTCGCGGCGTCTTACCGCGAATGCGGTCCGCGGGTGTCCGCTCCGCCCGGTGCGGCCCCGGTGGGGGCGGCCCGGCCGGGTGGCCGATGCCGCGTTGTGGCGGGCCGCCGTTGACTCCACGTCCGACCCGGCCGAGCGGCCTGTGGCATTCCCGCCGGTTCTCCTCGACCGCCGGGTCCGTGCAGCGGTGTCCGCTGTGGCCGCCGTCCGCGGGAGCCGCTCCGCGCGGCGCGGTTCCCGACGGGGGTGACATTGCTCGGGTGCCCCGGCCGGGCGGCCGGTGGCGATTCCGCCGGTTCTCCGCTTTCGCCGGGCGGTGCGGCTAGGGTGTGCGGCCCGGGCGGGGGTCCGCGCCGACGGCGGGCAGGATCACCTCGTCGACGACCCGGGCGAGGTGGTCGCGGTCGGGCGCCCGGCCGTGGTCGATCGAGTACTTGAGGACCATCGCCTCCCCGATGTCGGTGGTCACGTCGGTGACCCGGGCCGGGTCGATCCGGCCCTGCTCGGCGTAGTGCATCAGGACGGTGCGGGTGAACCGCCCGCCCCGGGGGCCGAACACCTCGTGGTCGAACCGCTCGTGCAGCACCGGGTCGCGCAGGGACTCGGCGATCACCGCGAACATCGCCTGCCCCAGGGGGGACGAGCTCAGCTCGGTCAGCATCGCCAGCGAGTCGATGAGGTCCCCGCGCAGGTCGTCGGCGCCCGGGGCGGGCCGCTCCTGCGGGAAGTGGCTGTACATCGCGTCCAGCAGGATGTCCGTGGGCAGGGACCAGCGCCGGTACAGGGAGGTCTTGGCGGTGCCCGCCCGGCGGGCGATCCCCTCCATGGACAGCCCGCCCACGCCGTTGTCCGCCGCCTCCAGGATCGCGGCCTCGTGGATGGCGCCGACGAGCTGTTCGCCGCGCCTGCGTGTACGCCGCGGGGAGGACTCCCCGTCCGATGGCGCGGCCGAATCCTCGTTCCGGTTGTCCACAGGGCTTCCCAACTAAGAAACGATGCCGTATCTTAAAAGCGCGTACTGGCTACGTACCCGTATCTTAGCGTCCGACCTTCCCGGAGTGATCCCTATGCCCCCTCCTCGTACCTACGGCGTCCCGCTGACGGGACGGGCCGTGGCCCCCGACCTCGCCCGCGGCGTGATGCTGCTGATCATCGCCGTCGTGCACGCCCACATCCTGTGGCAGATGACCGCCGGGGACCACTCCGCGGGAGTGGCCGACACCGTGACGACGATGGCGCTGATGCTGTTCGCCGAGGCGCGCGGCTACCCGATGTTCGCCGCCCTGTTCGGATACGGGCTGGCCTGGATCCACCTGCGGCGGACGGCCGAAGGCCGGCCCTGGCCACGCGTGCGCTCCCTGGTGCGCAGACGCGGCCGCTGGATGCTGCTCATCGGGGTGCTGCACACCGCGCTGCTCTTCTTCGGCGACATCATCGCCGTCTACGGCCTCATCGCGCTGTGCTTCGCGGGCCTGCTGCACGTCACCGACCGGAGGCTGCTCTCCCACGCGTTCGGCTGGATGGCGGGCGGCTCCCTGATCTACGCGCTGGGCACCACCCTGCCCGAGGCCACCTCCGCCGACGCCGGCGCGTTCGGCCAGGACTACCTGGCGGACGTGGGGATGCGGCTGATGACCTGGCCGGTGATGACCCCGCTGCTGCTGTTGACCTCGGTGTTCCCGTTCGCGATCGGGGTGTGGGCCGCCAGGCGCCGGGTCATGGAGCGGCCGCAGGAGCACCTGGCGCTGCTGCGCCGGACCGCAGGGATCGGCATCCCGCTCGCCGTTCTGGGCGGGCTTCCCCAGGCGCTGGTGTCCGCCGGCCTGTGGGCGCCGCCGTCGACGGCGGTGGAGGGCCTGGGGGCGTGGCTGCACGTGCTCACGGGATACGCGGGCGGGTTCGGCTACGCGGCGCTCATCGCCCTGGTGGCGGTGCGGTTCGGCGAGCGGCAGGGGCCGGTGGTCCGCGCCCTGGTCGCCACCGGGCAGCGGTCGATGACCTGCTACCTGCTGCAGTCGGTGGCCTGGATGACGCTGTTCATGCCGTACACGCTGAACCTGGGCGCCGAGATGTCCGCCACCGCCTCGGTCCTGGTGGGCGTCGCCGTCTGGGCGACGACCGTGGTCCTGGCGGACCTGATGCGGCGCGCCGGGGTGCGGGGGCCGGCCGAGCGGTTCCTGCGGTGGCGGACCTACGGCCCGGAGCGCGAGCAGCCGACCGGCGACCTCGGGGGTCACGGCGACCGACCATCCGCACAGCCGTCGGTGCGCTGAACCGCCACCGCCTCCCGCATCCGGGGTGAAGGCCGTGTCACCCTCCCGGAGCCCGGGCTCCGGGAGGGTGGGAGCATGGCGGGATGGGACGTTCTGACGACATCTTCCTCAAGGACACGGCGTCGCGGCTGGGCGGGCTGACCGGGGTGCGGGCGGTGGCCCTGGGCGGGTCGCGTGCGCAGGGGACGCACCGGGACGACAGCGACTGGGACCTGGCGGTCTACTACCGCGGGGGGTTCGATCCGCGGGAGCTGCGGGACCTCGGCTGGCCCGGTGAGGTATCGGAGGTCGGCGGCTGGGGAGGGGGTGTGTTCAACGGCGGCGCGTGGCTGCGCATCGACGGCCGCCCGGTGGACGTGCACTACCGGGACCTGGACGTGGTGGAGCGGGAGGTCGAGCGGGCGCAGGCCGGCGACTTCGACGTGGAACCCCTGCTGTTCCACCTGGCGGGCATCCCCACCTACCTGGTGGTCGCCGAGCTCGCCCTGGGCCGGACCCTCCTGGGCGAACTGCCCCGGCCGGACTACCCGCAGGCCCTGCGCCGGAACGCGCCGCCCCGCTGGCGCGGGGTCGCCGCGGCCACCCTCGGGTACGCCGAGCACAACCACGCCCCGCAGGGGCGGGTGAGCCAGACCGCGGGCCTCATCGCGCAGGCGGCCGCCCAGACGGCGCACGCGGTGCTGGCCGGGCGCGGCGAGTGGACGACCAACGACAAGGCCCTGCTGGCCAGGGCCGGGTTGGAGGAGATCGACCTGGTCATCGCCGGGATGACCGCCGACCCCCAGGACCTGGTGGCGGCCGTCGCCGAGGCCGGACGGGTCTTCGCCACGGTGTGAGCGAAGACCACGGCACGGCGTCCGCGGCGGTGCCCCCTGGTGAGGGGCGACCGGTCGGCCGATGCCGGCCGACCGGAGGCCCCGGCGGCCGCGCCTACAGGGGCGCGTCCCACACCATGTCGACGACCCCGCTGATGGTGGCGTACCCCGCCCGGGCGAAGGCCGCGGCCATGGGGGTGTTCCCCAGGTCCGTGGCGGCCCGCGCGTACGTCTCGCCGCCCTCCTCGACCAGCACCCGGGTGCCCTCGGCCAGCAGGTCGTCGATGTACCCGTTGCCCCGGTGCTCGGGCAGCACCGCGATGTACCCGATGATCGGGTGCTTGGCGTTGCGGGCGGGCAGCACGAACCCGACCGGTTCCCCGTCGGGCCCGGTGGCGATCCGCCACCAGGACCGCGGCGTGGAGTAGCGCCCGAACTCCTGGGCGAACTCGGCCGAGACGACCTCCTGGGGGGTCATGGTCAGCAGCTCGTGCCGGTGGTGGGCGTCCAGGCTGCCCTGCAGCGCCCGCTCCATCAGCTCCCGCATCTCCTGCTCGTCCCGGATGCCCCGGAAGCGCAGCCGGCCGCCGGGGCGCGGCGCGGAGCCCCGCAGGTCCCACTGGAAGCGGAGCCGCTCCACGAGCAGGGAGCCGCCGGTCTTCTCCACGGCGGCCATCCGCTCGGCCACGGCCCGCCGCTCGTGCGGGTCGGAGCGCCAGTCGGCGGACACGAACCGCAGGAACTCGGGCGGCACCGTCCCCGGAGGGACGGTGGCGGCCACCGCCGTGCGCAGCAGGTGTTCGAGGACGGCCTCCCGGTCCAGGTCGGCGGCCTCGTCGTCGACGTCGAGGACGTCGGTCAGCAGCGGCTCGTCGCCCTGCTTCGCCGCCCAGAAGGACAGCCGGGCCACCGGGCGGTCGCCGGCCAGGGCCAGCCACATCCATTCGGCGCGGCGGCGGCCGTCGGCCAGGTCCTCGGCGAATTCGTCGTTCAACAGGTACGGGAACCGGTTGAACAGAGACAGTTCTTCGGGTCCGGTGATCGGACGGACGGTCAGGTCGGATACTGCAACAGTCAAGGCGACACCTTCGTGTGTGCGCCCGACCGCCCGGGGGCGGGCCGCGTGAGCCCTATCGGTTCCCCCGGGAGGCCACGAGCGCGATGTGCACGGTGGACATGGCCCGGCCTCCTCTCGTTCTCGGACCCCGGTTCACCGTTCGTACCGGGGCGCGTAATTTCTACCGGTCGCGTGCCGGGGCGCGCAACCGCCTTTCACGCGGCCTCCGCCTCCTCGTCGGTCCGCGCGCCCCGCCGCGCGGTGACCGCCCAGGTCACCGTTCCGGCGACCAGCCCCCAGAACGCCGAGCCGATGCCCAGGAACGTGACCCCCGACGCCGTCGCCAGGAACGTCACCAGCGCGGCCTCCCGCGACCGCTCGTCCGACAGCGCCGACGACAGCGACCCCCCGATCGTGCCGAGCAGGCCGAGCCCGGCGATGGCCGCGATCAGCGCCGGGGGCAGCGCCACCAGCAGCGCCGCGACGGTCGCCCCGAACACGCCGACGACCAGGTAGAAGACGCCCGCCCACACCCCGGCGAGGAACCGCCGCTCCCGGTCGGGGTGGGCCTGGGGGCCCGTGCAGATCGCGGCGGTGATCGCCGCCAGGTTCATGCCGAAGCAGCCGAACGGCGCCAGCACCAGGTTGGTCGCCCCGGTCCACCCGATCAGCGGCGAGACCGGCACCCGGTAGCCGTCGTTGCGCAGCACCGCCACCCCGGGCAGGTTCTGCGACGCCATCGTCACCACGAACAGCGGCACCCCCACGCTCACCAGCACCTGCCAGGAGAACTCGGGGACGACCAGCACCGGGACCGCGAGCCGGGGGACCACTCCCGACAGGTCCAGCGTTCCGCCCAGGGCCGCCACGGCGCCCCCGGCGACCAGCGCGGCGGGCACCGCGTACCGCGGCGCCCAGCGGCGGGCCGCCAGGTACACCGCGAACATCGCGGCCACCACGGCGAGGTCGCCCTCCATGCTCGTGAACAGGCCGATCCCGAACTGCAGCAGCACCCCGGCCAGCAGCCCGGCGGCCAACGGCACGGGGATGCGGTCCATGACCTTCTCGAACCAGCCGGTCACCCCGCTCAGCGTGATCAGCGCGGCCGAGAACACGAACGCGCCGACCGCCTGCGCCAGCGTCACACCGTCCAGGCCCACCGCCAGCAGTGCGGCGCCGGGCGTGGACCAGGCGGTGACCACGGGCGCCCGGTAGCGCAGGGACAGGCCCACGCAGGTGACGGCCATGCCCACACCCAGGGCGAGCATCCACGACGCGACCTGCCCGGAGTCGGCCCCGGCGGCCTCCGCGGCGGTGAACACGATGGCCGCGGAACTCGTCACCCCGACCAGCACGGCGACCAGCCCGGCGGTGACGGCGGGCAGGGGGGTGACGGAACCGGCGAACCGGAGCAGAGTCCTCATGGGGGTCCATCCTGGCGAGTCGGCTCCGACGCACCCGCGGCGGGGTGGCCCCATCACCGGATGACATGCCGCCGCCCGCGGAAAACCGGCTGGCCGCGGACGGTCCCGGATGTGAACATGCCTCCATGAGCACCTTCGACGACCTGGTGGCCGAGGCCGCCGACGCACCCGTGGCCGGGTGGGACTTCTCCTGGCTGGACGGCCGCGCCACCGAGCAGCGCCCCTCCTGGGGCTACCACCGCCTGGTGGCCGAACGCATGGCGCGGGCGAGCGCCGCCCTGGACGTGCAGACCGGGGGAGGGGAGCTCCTGGCGGGCGTCCCGCGCAGGCCGCCGCTGACGGTCGCCACCGAGGGGTGGCCGCCCAACGTCGCCCGGGCCACCCGGCTGCTGCACCCCCTGGGCGCGGTGGTGGTCGCCGCGGCCGACACCGATCCCCTGCCGTTCGGGGACGACGCCTTCGACCTGGTGGTCTCCCGCCACCCGGTGGCCGCCAACTGGCCCGAGATCGCCCGGGTGCTCGCCCCGGGCGGCACCTACCTGTCCCAGGAGGTCGGCCCGGCGAGCGTGTTCGAGGTGGTGGAGTTCTTCCTCGGCCCCCAGCCGGAGGAGGTCCGGGCGAACCGCAGCCCCGACCACGCCGGCCGCGCCGCCGAGGCGGCGGGGCTGGAGGTGGTGGACCTGCGGCTGGAGGAGCTGCACACCGAGTTCTTCGACGTCGGCGCGGTGGTCTACTTCCTGCGCAAGGTCGTGTGGATGGTCCCGGACTTCACGGTGGAGAAGTACCTCGACCGGCTGCGCGCCATGCACGACCACATCGAACGCGAGGGCTCCTTCACCGCCACCACGACCCGCTTCCTCATCGAGGCCCGGGCCCCGCGGAGCCCCTGACCGCGAGCCGTTCGCGCAGCCCCCGCCGCAACCGTGCGGAGGCCCCGCGCAGGGCTCCGAGCGCCGCGACCTCACCCGGGTCCGCCCGGGGGTTCCCGGCGAGGGCGAGCGCGGCGCCGTAGGGCCGGGCACCCGCTGTCAGGGATGCGGCGACGGCCCGCAGGACGGCGCCGAGCACCTCGCCGTCGGCCCCGGGGTGCTCGGCCAACAGGCGCAGCAGACGGTGGTCGTTCCACTCGTCCGACCGGGCGTGTGTCAGCAGCGCCAGTGTGTCCGCCGGTGTGCGCGGGTTCTCCGCGAGGGCCTGCCACACGAACGGGTGGGGCGTGGCCGCCAGGCGGCGCAGCTCGGCGGGATCACGGGAGCCGCGCGCCGCCGCCAGGTGGTCGGCGGGGGAGGTGCCCGCGCGGGGCGGGCACCCGGGGTCGGTCACGCCCCGGCCCCCGTCACCCCTCGTCCTTCGCCGAGACGCGCTGGATCACCTCGAAGCCCCACAGTTCGCTGCCGGTCGCGGCGGGACCGCCGTGCCCGTGCCCGTGCCCGTGGCCGTGCCCGGTGCGGCCCGCGTCGGCGGCGGCCTGGGCGTGCCCCTGCCGGAACTCCCGGCTCTTCAGCCAGTTCTCGAAGTCCTCCTGGGACCGCCACCGGGTGTACACCAGGTACTTGTCGGTGCCCTCCACCGGGCGCAGCAGCTGGAACTCCTCGAACCCGGGCTGGCCCTCCACCAGGCCCGCGCGGTCGGCGAACCGCTCCTCCAGCGTGGCCCCGGCACCCTCCGGGACGGTCAGGACGTTGAACTTGACGACGCTCACGCGGCACCTCCACGGTTGTCGGCGATCTGTACGCCCAACCTACGGCCATCCGCCCCCGCCCCCGCGCCGCCCCCGCCGGTGTACGTTGGCCGACGCCCCTGCACCCCGGACCACCGAGGATCTCCATGGCCTTCCACCGTCCCGGCCGCGCCGGGGACCTGCCCCCGCTGCCCGACCTGTGGGCGCGCGCCGCCCTGCTGGCGGCCCTGTCGCCGGGCACGCGGTACACCGCGGCCGAGGACGGAGTCATCCGCTTCGACGACCACGGCGGAAGCCGCTGGGAGCTGGTCCCGGTGGCGGGCGGCCGAGCCGTTCTCACGGGCACGGAACGCTCCTGCGACGAGCACCTCTACATGGGCGTGGACCCGCTGGACGGCGCCCCCGACTGGCTGCCCTGGGCCTGGCTGGCCGACAACGAGGCCGAACGCCCGCCGGGCCTCGCCTACTGGTGGGACGGCGCCGCCTGGGACCGGGCCGCCTACGACGACCGGGTGGAGGACGACGGCCTGTCCCGCCTGCTCGGGGACCTGGCCGACGACGCGGCCGTCCGGGAGAGGATCGCGGCCGGGCTCGGGCTCCCCGCGGGCCCCGCCCCGGAACCGGACGCCCTGGTCGCCGACCTGTCGTCCCGGGCCCGGACCGCCGGAATCACCGGGGAGGTGGTCGAGCGCGCCCTGGCCCTGTACGCCCGTTGCCCCGGGTACCGCGGCGGGCTCGACGCCCCGACGGCCCTGGCCACGGCCGCCCGGCTCGGACTGACCCCCGGGAGCACCCCTCCCGCCCTCCCCGCGGGTTCCGCGGCCCCGGTCCGGACACGCCTGCTGGAGGACTTCGAGGCGATGGTCTCCCTGCGGCTGGGCGACGACCTGCGCCGCTGTGCGGAGATCCCCGGCCGTCCGGCCCCCGGGCCCTCGCCCGCTCTGGACGCCCTGGTCGCCTGGACGCGCGCGAACGCGCCCGGCGGCACCGCCGTCCTCCTCCACGAGCGGATCGGCCGGAACTGGGGCTTCGCCGAAAGCGGCCCCGAGCCCCTGGCCCGGCGCTCGCCGCTCACCGAGCCCATGACCCTGCTCAACGCCCTCTACGAGGCTGAACTCCACCCCGAGCACGGCGGCTGGTGCTTCCTGCGCCTGGAGGTCGCCCCCACCGGGGTCGGCGTGCTCCGGGCGTACGACCACTGGCCCTCCTGGTTCCCCGCCGACGGCCGCGGCTGGGAACCCGCGAGTGCGCAGGCGGCGGGGAGCACGTTCTTGCGGGACCGGGAGCGGCGCGCCCCGGCCTGGCGCCACCCCCTCGACGGCCGGCGCCGGAGGCACGACCTGCCCGACGGACTGGAGACCGCCCCGGGCGGGGCCTGGCTCCCCCTGGCCCCCGGGGAGCGCGAGGCGCTGGAGGCGCAGGTCGCCGCCGCCTTCGCCGAGGGGGCCGCGGGCGCCGGCGTCCGGGGGTTCGCGGTGCTGCTGGGCGGACGCGTCGGGGTGCACGCCGTGGCCGGGGGCGCCCACCGGCTCACTGTTCCCGCCCGTGTTTCCGCGCCCCTGGCGCGACTGCGCCGCGGCATGTACGAACCCGGAACAGGCACGTGGTTCCGCGCCGATGTCACCGTGGAGCCGGACGGGACGTACTCCTTCTCCTACGACCGCGACTCCGAGCCGGGCTTCGGGCGCAGGACCCACGACGGGCACTACGTTCTGGACTTCCGCTGCTTCCCCCGCGCCTTCGAGCACATCCCCGACTGGTGGCGGCGACGGCTCGGGTCGTGAGGGGGCCGGTCACCGCCGGAGGGGCCGGCCCTCCGGCGGAGCGTACGGGTCGTGGTTCCGTCCTGTGGCGTTCTCGTGGTCGCCTGCCGCCTCGCGCCCTGCGTCGCAGCCGATTCTCCGGCGTCCCGCTTTCAACCCGCTTACCGTTCTCCGGAGAGGTCGCGCGGTCCCCCGGAGCGGCGGCACGGCGCGGCGCCCCGGGCGGGCGCCCGGCTCACCGCAGGCCGTGTCTGCGGGCGACCATGCCCAGCACCACCGAGCGCGGCATCAGCCGCCGCAGCGCGAACACCAGCGGCGCGTTGCTGCCCACCGCGTACAGCGGCCGCGGCCGGGCGTCCTCGACCGCCCGCAGGATGGTGCGGGACACCGTCTCCGCGGGGATGCCCGCCGCCTCGTTGGCGTTGAGCGCGGCCAGCATGGTGCGGTAGTCGCCGGTGTAGGGGGAGCCCTCGCGCAGGTACTGGGTGCGCCGCTCGCTGATGCCGGTGTTGATGGAACCGGGCTCCACGGTGGCCACCCCGATCCCGTACGGGGAGACCTCGCGGCGCAGCGCGTCCGCGAACCCCTTGATCGCGGCCTTGGACGCCACGTACGAGGACCGGTGCGCCAGCGGGAAGCTGGCCAGCATCGACCCGACCATGACCACCCGCCCGTACCGGCGGGCGCGCATCCCCGGCAGCAGCAGCTGGGTGAGCCGCACCGCACCGAACACGTTGAGGCGGAACAGCCGCTCCAGGGCGTCCATGGGCAGCTCCTCCAGCGGCCCGCTCTGGCTCTCGCCCGCGTTGTTGACCAGCACGTCCACGTCCCCGGCCGCCGCGGCGCAGGCCGCGATGGAGTCCGCGTCGGTCAGGTCCAGCGCCAGGTACTCCACCCCGGCCACGGGGTCGGCGACCGCCTCGGGCCTGCGGCTCGTCCCGTACACGCGGTAGCCGCGCCGGACCAGGTCGGCGGCGACGGCACGGCCGATGCCGGAGGAGGCGCCGGTGACGAGCGCGGTCCGCCGGGTGGTGTTCTGCATTCGGGGGTCCTTCCGGGGGTGGGACGGGGAGGGTGCGCTCGCGCCGCGCTGGGGGAGATGATCGCACGGCCCCCTCCCGCGGGTCACGGCCGCCCGGTGTCCCAGCGGTGCGGGTCGAACATGGAGACCGGCACCGCGGTCGCACCGTCCCGCGCCAGGTCGGCCAGGGCCGTGCCCACGGCTGAGGCGAACTTGTACCCGTGTCCGGAGAACCCCCCGGCGACCACCAGGCCGGGCAGGTCGCGGTGGCGGCCGATGACGAAGTGCTCGTCGGAGGTCATCGTGTACATGCACGCCGCCATGCGCTCGGGCAGCGGTTCGACACCGCGCAGCCCGGCGGTGAGTTCGCCGAGACGGCGGGCGTCGTCCGCGTCGGGGGCGCGCGGCCCCGCGTCGGGGTCGACGGGCTCGCCCCACTGGGCCCCGGGACGGCGCGGGGCGCCGGGGGCCTCGGCGTGCACGCCGATCTTCACGGTGCGCCCGTCCAGGCTCGGGAAGCCGTACCAGAGGGTGCCGTCGGGCTCGTCGCGGGCGAAGACCGGGCCCGCGGCGTGCGGCGGGGCGTCCCCGGTGAGCCGGAACCAGCCCAGCACCCGGCGCTCCACCCGGATACCGCCGCCGAGCCCGGCCAGGGAGGGCAGCAGGGTCGGCAGCCACGCCCCGGCGGTCACCACCACCCGCCGGGCGCGGATCTCGGTGTCGCCGGCGAACACGCGGGGGCGGTCGGGGTCGGGCTCGATCCGGGTGACGGCGGTGCCGGTCATCACGCGGGCCCCGTGGGCGCGGGCCAGCCGCACCGCGGCCAGGATCGCCGCCTCGGGCAGGACGGCGCCGCCCTCCTCCTCGAAGACGCCCTCCTCACCGGGGCGCACCGCGTGCTGGGGGAAGCGTTCGGCCAGGACGGCGCCGGTCAGGTGTTCCACGGCGAGCCCGTGCCGGACGGCCGCGGCCAGCGAGCCGGCCACCGCCGCGCTGTCGGGGGCGCCCAGCATGAGCGCCCCGGTGCGGTGGACGAGCCGCTCCCCGGAGGCCTCCTCCAGTTCGGCCCAGGCCCGCCAGGCGGCCCGCACGAACGGGACGTACTCCTCGCCCTCCAGGTAGGCGGTGCGGATGATGCGGGACTCGCCGTGGCTGGAGCCGCGGTCGTGGCCGGGGGCGAACCGCTCGATCCCGACGGCGTCGACCCCCTGCCGGGCCAGCCTCCACAGGGTCTGGGCGCCCATCGCTCCCAGACCGACGACGACGGTGTCGGTCTCCACCGGGTTCGCCACGTTCGCCCCTTCCACCTCGGATGGCACCCATCATCCCAGGACCGGACGGAACGGACGCCCGCCCCGGCGAGGAGGCGGGCGTCCTGCGGAGCCGGAGAACGGTCTCCGGGGTGAAAGGGGAAAGGGAAGGGAAGGGGTGCGATCGGGGGTTCGGGAGCGCTCCCAATCGTGCCGTGAGCGGGTTGGTGAAAGGACGGACAATGGCACGCCGCCGGGCCTTCCGCGCCGGTGCCCGGAGGGTTCCGGCGGCGTGCCAGAAAAGTAACCCGCCAATGGTGATATGTAAACACCATATGAACGACTTATTTCAGGAACGCCGTCCCGAATTCCCCGTCGCCGGCTCCGCGTCGGCCGCACCCAGGGGCCGCCAGGCCACCGCCGCCAGCACGCCCACCGCGGCCGCCGCCACCCAGAACGGCGCCAGCAGCCCCAGCGCCTGGGCCAGCACCCCGCCGAGCACCGCGCCCAGCGCCGCCCCGCCCAGATCGGCCCACCGGTACACCCCGGCCGCCCGGCCCAGCAGGCCGTCGGGTGTGACCGACTGCCGCACGGTCACCGCGGCCGTCCCCCACACCACCGCGTGCACGCCGAACAGGGCCATGACCGCCCCGGCCGCCCACGGGCTCGCGACCAGGGCCAGCGCCGCGTAGGTCGCCGCCTCCAGCACCAGCCCCCAGCGCAGCAGGAACGCACGCCCCACCCGGGGCTCCCAGAACCCGTACACCCGCGAGCCCACCACCCCGCCGACCGCGCCGGCCGCGATGAACAGGCCGAACCCGGCCTCCGACAGCCCCAGGTGCTCGCGGGCGTAGAGCACCCAGATCGAGAACGCGCCCACCCCGGTCAGGTTCATGACGAGGATGCAGCCGGTCAGCGTGCGCAGCACCGGGACGCCGCCGACGAACACCAGGCCTTGGAGTGTGTCGGCCCACAGGCCGCCGCCGTTGCGGCGTTCGGGCTCCGGGGCCCGCGGCCGCACCGACAGGCGCAGCACGACCAGCCCGGCCACGGCGTAGGCGAGGGCGTCGAACCCGAACGGCAGCGCCCACAGCACGGCGAACAGCGCCGCGCCCAGCGGCGGCCCCAGCAGCTGGTTGTTGAGCGAGAACGTCAGCGCCAGCCGGGCGTTGGCCCTGCCCAGCAGCTCCTTGGGGACCACCGAGGGGACCAGGGCCCCGTAGGCGGTGTCGGCCAGGGTCTCGCCCACGCCGAGGGCGAACACTGCGGCGTACACCGCCCACAGGTGGGCCCCGCCGGTCAGCACGGCCAGGGCCAGCAGCGCGAGCACCGCGCCCCGGGCCGGGTCGGCGGCGACCAGTACCGACCGCCGGGGGAGCCGGTCGACCAGGGCGCCGGCGAACGGGGAGAACAGCAGGTGCGGCGCGGTCTGCACGGCCGCGGCGCCCGCCACGGCCAGGGGGGAGGGCGCCACGGAGGCGACGAGCAGGGGGCCGGCGGCCAGCAGCGCGCCGTCGCCGAGGTTGGTCAGGGCCGACGCCCACCACAGGAGGGTGAAGTCGCGGCCCAGGGGAGGGCGTCCGGCGCGCGTGCGGCGGAACGGGAACAACGATGACACGGGGACTCCCGGGACACGGAGGGAAGAGGACACGCATGTGCCTTCCGCCCGGCCGTGTCCGGGGACACCGGCCACCGCGAACCGCCGGCGCGCCCCGGACGGGGGCGCCGGTCGCGGCCCAGGGGCCGTCAGCGGCGGGTCGGCTCCCCGGCCGCGGCGGTGCGGAGGGCTCGTCGTCCGGAGTGCTCGTTCATGCGGCCCCTTCCCTCGGGATGTCGTCCCGGCACCCTAACCCCGGCCGGCGCCCGGCGGCGAGGGAATTTCGGGAGCGCTGTGTTTCGGGGCGGATCCGGGGGGTAACAATCGGCGTGGGAGCGCTCCCCGTCGTGCGGCCACCCGGCCGAGACCGACGGAGACGCAATGAACGAGAACACCGCAACGACCACCGCCCGCCCCCGCCTCCCCCTGGCGGCCCGGGCCCTGACGCTGGCGGCACTGCCCCTGCTCGCCCTCACCGCCACGGCCGCGCCCGCCTCCGCGCACGGTTCCGTGGTCGACCCCGCCTCCCGCAACTACGGCTGCTTCGAGCGCTGGGGCGACGACCACCTCAACCCCGACATGGCGCAGGAAGACCCCATGTGCTGGCAGGCGTGGCAGGACAACCCCAACGCCATGTGGAACTGGAACGGGCTGTACCGCGACAACGTCGGCGGAGACCACCGCGGCCAGGTGCCCGACGGCACCCTGTGCAGCGGCGGCAACACCGAGGGCGGCCGCTACGACTCCCTCGACACGCCCGGCGCCTGGAAGACCACCCCGGTGGAGGACGACTTCACCATCCACCTGTACGACCAGGCGTCGCACGGGGCGGACTACTTCCAGGTGTACGTCACCCGCCAGGGCTTCGACCCGACCACGCAGGCCCCCGGCTGGGACGACCTGGAACTGGTCGAGCAGACCGGCCAGTACCCGCCCGGCAACGACTACCTGATCGACGTCAGCACCTCGGGGTACACCGGCCACCACATCGTCTACACGATCTGGAAGGCCTCCCACCAGGACCAGGTGTACTACCTGTGCAGTGACGTGGACTTCGGCTGATCCCCTCGGCCGGAGCGCCCCCGCCCGGGGCGGGCGGCCCGCCGGGTCCCGGAACACCCGGCGGGCCGCCGTCAGGCGCCCAGGTGGCGCAGGATCGCCAGCACACGGCGGTTGTACCCCGGCGTCGCGGCCAGCCCGAACTTCTCGAAGATCGCGTTGGCGTGCTTCTCCACCGCGCTCACCGAGACGAACAGCCGCTCGGCGATCGCCGGGTTGGTGTGCCCCTGCGCCATCAGCTCCAGCACCGCGCGCTCCCGCTCGGTCAGCCCGCCCCCCTCGCCGCCGGCCAGCAGCTGCCGGACGACCTCGGGGTCGAAGGACGCCCCGCCCCCGCCCACCCGCTCCAGCGCGTCGAGGAAGCCGTCCACCTCCATCACCCGGTCCTTGAGCAGGTAGCCGACCCCGCCGGTGTTCTCGGTGAACAGCCGGGTCGCGTACCGCCGCTCCACGTACTGGGACAGCACCAGCACCCCGATCCCCGGGCGCTCCCGGCGCAGCCGCACCGCCGCCCGCAGGCCCTCGTCGGTGTGCGTCGGCGGCATGCGCACGTCCGCCACGACCACGTCGGGCTCCTCCTCGGCGACCGCCGCGAGCAGCGCCTCGGCGTCCCCGACGGAGGCGATCACCCGGTGGCCCTCGTCCTCCAGCAGCCGCACCAGGCCCTCGCGCAGCAGCGCGGAGTCCTCGGCCACGATCACCCGCACGGCAGCACCGCCGTCACGGTCGTCGGCCCGCCGACCGGACTGTCCACGGCCAGGCTCCCGTCCAGCGCGCCCACCCGGCCCGCCAGGCCGGACAGCCCCGTCCCCGACGGGTCGGCCCCGCCCGCCCCGTCATCGCTCACCCGGACCACCAACGCGTTCCCCTCACTCTCGACGTGCACGTCCACCCGGGTCGCCCCGGCGTGCTTGACCGTGTTGGTGACCGCCTCGGCCACCACGAAGTAGGCCGCGGTCTCCACCGCCGGCGGGATCTCCGCCGGAACCCGGCAGGACACCCGGATCGGCAGCTCCGACCGGGCGGCCAGCCCGTCCAGCGCAGCGGCGAGCCCGGACTCGGCCAGCACCGCCGGGTACACCCGCCAGGCGACCTCCTTGAGGTCGCGGATCGCGTTGCCCATCTCCCGGTGGGCCTGTTCCACCAGTTCCCGGCCGCGCGCGGAACCGGGGTCGCGCCGGGCCCGGCCCAGGGCCATGCCCACCAGGACCAGCCGCTGCTGGAGGCCGTCGTGCAGGTCGCGCTCGATCCGGCGGCGCTCCCGGTCCACGGCGGTGACCACCCCGGCCCGGGACGCGGTGAGCTCGGCGACCCGCTCCCGGAGCAGGTCCTGGCGGCTGGGACCCAGCAGCCGGCGCGCGAGCCAGCGCTCGGTGCCCACCAGCCCCACGATCCCCTGCACGCTCAAGTACACCAGGGCCAGCCCGAACGGGACGACCGCCACCGGATTGCCGTCCAGCACCGCCAGGGGGGAGAACGCCAGGTAGACCCCCGACGGCAGGAAGAACCCCAGCACCAGCCCGCCGAACAGCCCCACCGGGCAGCGCACCGCCAGGTACGCCGACACGCGCAGCGGCCCGGGCTCGCCCACGATCTCGATCCCGAACAGGGAGGCCAGGCGCCACCGTTCGACCCGCTCCAACGGCCGCAGCAGCCGGTGCAGCCACCGCCGCCCGGGCCGGGCGGCGGCCAGCGGCAGCAGGACGAGCAGCGGCACCAGCGCCGCGGCCTCCACCACCGCGGACGCCGCGCCCAGGGCGGTGCCCGCCACGGCCCGCGCCCAGACGCGCGCCGACCGGTCCTCGCCGCCCATGGGTCCTCCTCCTCGTCGGTCCTCGCCCCGCGGATGTGCCCGGGGCCCTCCCCGGCGCGGGCACCGGGCCGCAGGGGGTGTCCGCGGAGCACGCCCTAGGACGGTAGCCGCCCCCGGGGCCGCACCGGTACTGCGGGACTCCGCAGTTCGGGCCGCGGCATCCCGTAGAGACCGGGCGGGATCCCCCATGGGAACGGGGGAGCGCGCGGCGTAGCGTTTGCGGAGCCCCGGCCGGGCCGCACCGCACCATCCGAACCGAAGACCCGATCCGAAAGGAGATCCGTGGACTCCGCATCCGTGCGCCGCGCGATCCTGTGGGCGGCCGGGACCCTCCTGTCCGTCTTCGCCATGCAGGCGGCCTGGGACATCGCCCTGCTCGCCTGGCTCTACCCCGTCCTGCTGCTCCGCTCCATCCGCTCGTTCGGCCCCCTCGCCGCGTTCGGCGTCGCCCTGGCCTCCACCGCCGTCTCCACGACGGTCTGGCTGGCCCTGGCCGACCTGCTGTCCCCGCCCTTCCTCCCGATCGCCCTCGTCCTGGCCCTGGTCCACGCCGTCCCCTACACCCTCGACCGGCTCCTGTACCGCCGCGTCGGCCGGTGGGCGAGCGCGGTCTTCCCGGTCGCCGTGGTCACGGTGGAGTTCGCGGTCGCCTCGGTCACGCCCTTCGGCACGATCCAGGGGGTCCTGGGCGCCACCCAGGCCGAGAACACGGCGCTGATCCAGGTGTCCTCACTGACCGGGGTGTACGGGGTGAGCCTCCTGATCGCGTGGACCGCCTCGGCCGCCGCCCTGCTGTGGGAGCGCGGAGCGGCCGACCGGTCCTCCCGGAACGCCTTGGTCGCCGCCGTCTCGGCGGTCGTCCTGGTCACCGCGCTGGGCGGGGTGCGCCTGGTGTTCTCCCCGCTCCCCGACGACACGGTGCGCGTCGCCGGGGTCAGCGCCTCCCAGGCCGCCTGGGAGGAGCTCCGGCCGACCTTCCACGAGTACGACTCCCTGGAGGCCCTGCTCGCCGCCGACCGCGCCGAGATGCGCGAACGCTTCGCCGCCGTCAACGACGACCTGCTCGCCGCCACCGGACGCGAGGCCGAGGCGGGCGCCGAGGTCGTGGTCTGGGCGGAGTCGGCGGCCTTCACCATGGAGTCCGACCGCGACCTGTTGGTGGAGGACATCGCCCGGGTCGCCCGCCGGCACGGCGTGTACGTGAACGCCGGGATGTCGGTCTACACCGAGGAGGCGCCGCACCTGCGCAACCAGATGGTCCTCGTCGACCCCGCCGGGACCGTGCTGTGGACCTATGACAAGAGCCACCCGATCCCGATCCTGGAGCCGTACGAGCCCGGCGACGGCCGGGTGCCCGTGGCGGACACGCCAGCGGGGCGGCTGGCCACGGTCATCTGCTACGACGGGGACTTCCCGGGCACGGTCCGGCAGGCGGGCGCGGCGGGGGCGGACATCCTGCTCGTGGGCGCCAACACCTGGGAGGGGATCAAGGAGATGCACGCGCGCAACGCGGTGTTCCGCGCGGTGGAGAACGGGGTGTCGCTGGTCCGCCAGGCGAGCCGGGGCCGGGCCAACGCGGTGGACCCGCTGGGGCGGACCCTGGCGACGGTGGACTACTACACCACCGATCGGCAGCTCCTGGTGGCCGACGTCCCCCGGGAGGGGGTCCCCACGGTGTACGCGCGCGTGGGGGACGTCTTCGCGTGGCTGTGCGCGGCGGCCCTGCTCGCGCTGGCCGCGGCGGCGGTGCGCGCCCGGTACGCCCCAGGGCCCGCCCGGGCCGCGCGAGGCGGTCCGGAGCGTTCCGGACGGGGATAGCGGGACGCGCCCTGCCCGGCGGGGGTGCCGGGCAGGACGTCGTCAGCCGCCCTCGCCCATGAGGCGGTCACGGGCGGCGTCGGTGACGGCGCCGCCCGGGTCCTCCACGAACCCGCCGACGGCGTCGGCCTGGTCCTGGAAGCCCTGGACGGCCTCGCCCGCCTCGCCGAACGCGGCCTCGCCGTAGCCCTGGGCGGTCTCGGCGGCCCCGCCGAGGACCTCCTCGCCGTAGCCCTGGGCGGCTTCCCCGTAGCCCTGGGCGGTCTCGGCGGCCCCGCCGAGGAGCTCCTCCCCGTACCCCTGGGCGGCCTCGCCGTACCCCTGCGCGGTCTCGCCGAGGCCCTGCGCCGCCTCGCCGTAGCCCTGCGCGGTCTCACCGAACCCCTGGGCGGTCTCCCCGTACCCCTGGACGGTGTCCGTGACCCCCTGGACGGCCTCCTCGGCCGCCCCGCCGAACATGCCCTTGAACCACTCCACGACACTGTCGAACATCGACACGCTCCTTCTCGGTTCTCTGACCCTTACCCGGGCGCCCTACCCCCGCACTGTAAGCCACGGGTAAGGGGCACGAGTGCCGTCTGGGCGAAGCGGCAGGCCCTGTGTCCCAAGGGATGGAGCGCGTCGGTGGCGGCGGTCACACGCGCCGTCCCCGCTCCGGGGGGCCGCCGTCCACCGGCAGCGCCCGGGTGAGGGCGTACAGCCCGGCGGCCGCTCCGGGGTCGAAGGCGGGGCCGGACAGGTCCAGCCGGGTGTTCCGGCGGAACGCGGAGACCGGCTCGGCCGGGGGCGCGTCCAGCAGCCGGGCCAGGTCCGCGGCCGCCGCCTCCGGGGATCTCGCCAGGACCCGGGCCAGCGCCCGGGTGAGCAGCCGTTGCGGCGCGGGCAGCGGGTCGGCCATGCCGGTGCGCACGAACCCGGGGTTGTAGAGGACGTACCGGGTGCGCGCCCCCGGGTGGCGGGCGGGGAAGTCCGCCCCCAGCAGGTCGTTGCAGCGCGAACCCTGCATGGCCGCGCGCATCCCGGTGTACCCCCGGGTGAGCTGGAGGTCGTCCCAGTGCACGCGCCCCGGCAGCCCGCCGGGGCCGGCGATGTTGAGGATCACCGGCGCCTCCCCGCGTTCGAGCAGGTCGACCAGCCCGTGGCCGAGCACGGACCGGCTCAGGTAGGCCAGGGCGAAGGTGGACTCCAGGCCGTCGGCGGTCTCCTCGCGGACGGGGCGGAACCGCTGGGCGCCGAAGACGAGCCCGTCGAGCCGGTCGGTGCGCTCGCGTACACCCGCCAGCGCCGCGTTCATCCCGGCGACGGTGCTCAGGTCGGCGCGCAGGAAGTCGACCCGGTCGCCCGCCCCCGCCTCCCGGGCCTGTTCGAGGAGCGCTCGCCCGCCCGCCTCCCCGCTGGCCAGGGCCAGGACCCGGTCCCCGCGGCGGGCCAGCAGCAGGCCCAGGGCCCGGCCCATCCCGTTGGTCCCTCCGGTGATGGCGTACACCCGCATACCGTTTCCCCGTCCGATCAAGTCATCAGTTGATGACAAAGGCTAGGCGGAGCCGGGTATTAAGTCAACGCTTGATGACTTATGCTGACACGCATGACCACACGACGGCGCCGCGACAAGGCGGCCACCCGCGCGGCCCTGCTCGACGCCGCGCGCCTGCGTTTCTCCCGGCACGGCTTCGACGGCGTCGGCGTCCGGGAGATCGCCGCGGACGCGGGCGTCGACGCCGCGCTGGTCTTCCGCTACTTCGGCTCCAAGCGCGAGCTCTACGCGCAGGCGATGCGGCCCGAGGTCCCCGACGTACCGCACGGAGGACCGGACCGCCCGGCCGGGGAGATCGCCGCCGACCTGCTGCGCGAGGTGGTCCTGGCCGACCGCGGCCCCGCCGGCGAGCACCCCCTGGTGGCGATGCTCCGTTCCTCCGGCCGGGCCGACGTGCGCGAGCAGCTGCGCGTCCGGATCTGCGACGAGCACCTCGCCGGGTTCGCCGAACGGCTGCCGGGGGACGACGCCGCGCTGCGCGCCGAGATGCTCGGCGCCCTCCTGCTGGGGCTGGGGGTCATGCGCTCGGTCGTGGGGTCCCCGGCGCTGACCGATGCAGGACCCGCGCGGATCGAGGAGCTGTTCTCGGCCATGGCCGCCCCGCTGACACGCGATCAGTGACCCGGTGGCGGCGGGGTGAAGGCCATGGTCAGCGCGACGGCCAGCAGGGCGGTCCCGGCGACCACCCCGTACACGGGCCCGTACCCGGTCAGGGCGGACGCGGCGAGCACGGCGCCGGTCACCGCGATCAGCAGCGAGACGCCCAGCGACTCCGCCACCTGCAGCGCCGAGCTGTTGCCCCCCTGCTCCCCGACCGGCGACAGCGCGAGCACCAGCGAGCTCACCTGCGGGTAGGCCAGGCCCATGCCCGTCCCCATCAGCACGCAGCCGAGCACGGTCGCCCAGAGCGGCAGCACCCCGGTCACCAGGCCCAGCGCCGCCACCGGCCCGCACAGCGCCAGCAGCGCCGCCGTGCGCAGCGAGGCGGGCGAACCGGCCGGAGCACCCGAGCGCCCCTGGATCCAGGCGCCCAGCGCCCAGCCGAACGCCCCGATCGCCACCACCGCGCCCGACGCCACGGGGCTGAAGTCCAGCCGGTGCTGGAGGTACAGCGGCAGGTAGATGTCGGTGGCGGCGTTGGCCGCCCCGAGCACGCCCCGGAAGGCGACCAGCCGGGGGATGCCCGCCCGCGCCCGCAGCGTCCCCGCGGGCAGCAGGCGCGCGGCGGCGACCGCCGCGGCGACCGCGCCCACCGCCGTACCCACCACGAGCCAGGGCATCTGCTGCTGCCCGGCCAGGTGCAGGCCCAGCACCGCGGCGGCCGCGACCACCGCCCACAGGCCCCGGCGGCCCACCGGGGACCCCGCGGTGTCCGGGCGCGGGGCCGAGCGGGTCGCCTTCAGCAGCACCGCCAGCGAGAGCGCGGACCCGGCCAGCACCAGGGCGAACACCAGCCGCCAGTGCATCAGCTCCACCAGCGCGCCGGTGACCAGCGGCCCCACGATCGACGGCAGCAGCCAGGCCGCGGTCAGCAGCCCGAACATGCGCGGGCGCAGGTCCTCGGGGACGAACCGGGCGATGACCACGTACAGCACGACCGAGTCGATGCCGCCGCCCACGCCCTGGAGCAGGCGGCCGAGGACGAAGACCGGCATGCCGGGGGCGGCCGCGCACAGCGCGATGCCCACGAGGAACATCGCCGCGCCCGCGACCAGCGGGCGGCGCACCCCGCGCAGGTCGGCCCAGCGGCCGCCGACGGTCATGCCGATGAGCCCGGTGGTGGCGGTCGCGGCGAACGCCAGCGAGTACCACTGCTCCGCGTGCAGGCTCCGTGCGACGACCGGCATCACGGTGGTGACGGCGAAGGCCTCGAAGGCGATGAAGGTCATCAGCCCGAACACCCCGGCCACCACGGGACGGTGGGGAGGCGCCCACAGCCGCGCCCGTCCGGGCGTCCCGGCCTCGGCGGTCACGCCGCCGCCCCGCGGTCCGCCGCGCTCGTCGTCTCCACGTTCCCCTCCTCGCCGGGCACGGGCGCGCCCGGGAGAATTCCACAACCTCAACCCGGGTCGAGGTCAAGCCGTCCGGGGCTCCCGCCGGCCCCGGGAACGCCGGCGGCGCCCCGCCGCGGAGCGGGGCGCCGCCGGGAGCGGCCCGGTCTCAGGCCAGGGCGTCCGCGATGCGGGGGACCAGGGTGTCCACCGCGTAGGGGATCGACAGCACCGAGTTGTAGGTGATGGCGCCGCGCTGCTCGATGGTGGCCACGACCACCGCGTCCTCGCGCACCACGTCCAGGTCGGCGAAGACCGGCGCGGCCTCGACCACGTCGTAGTCCTCGTCGTCGCTCAGGACCAGCAGCACGTCGCCGTCGAGCCACTCGACGTTCTCGGCGGGCACCTCCACGAAGAAGCTCTCGCCGGTGTCCCGCTCGGTGATCTCCTCGGGGATCCGGAAGCCCAGCGACACCAGGAACTGGCCGCGGGCGTCGCCGGGCAGGTACGCGCCGAACTTCCCGTCGTAGGGCAGCACGACCCCGCCGGTCATCTCCGCGAACTCCGGGTGCTCGGCGCGGACCTCCTCCAGCAGGGCGTCGGTCTCGGCGTTGAGCTGCTCGCCCTTCTCCGGGACGCCCATCGCGGCGGCGATGGACGCGGTGGCGTCCTCGCGCGGGACGGCGTAGGCCGCGGTCCCGGCGGGGCGCGCGAGCACGGGGGCGATCTGCGACAGGTTCTCGTAGGCGGCCTCGTCGAACCCGGAGGAGACGCCGATGATGAGGTCGGGCTCCAGAGCGGCGATCTGCTCGAAGTTGGGCTCGGCCTCCGACTCCAGCAGGGTCGTCTCCGCGTCGCCCACCAGGTCGTCGGTCCAGGGCCCCAGCCCGTTCTCGAAGAACGGGTAGCCGGTGTGGCCGACGGGGACCGCGCCCAGGGCCAGCACGGCGTCGGCGTCGGTGACGCCCAGGGTGACGATGCGCTCGGGCGCCTCGGTGACGGTGGTCTCGCCGAACTCGTGCTCGATGGTGACCGGGAAGGCGCCCGCCTCGGCGGCGACCCCGCCGCCGGAGCCGTCGGCGTCCTGGCCGTCGGAGGCGCCGTCCGCGGCGTTGCCGCAGGCGCTGAGCAGGGTCAGGGCGGCCAGGGCGGCGGCGGACGACAGCGCGCGCGCTCGGGCGCGCGGGTTACTGAGCAGGGGAGACACGGGACTCCGTTCACAAGCAGATAAGGCTCGCCTACCCTAAACCCTGGCCTCTCCCGGGTCCGCGCCGGGGGTGCGGCCGGCGGGGCCGCCCGCCCGGACCAGGGTGTCGCCCGCCGGCGTCCGCGTGTAGAACATCCGCCGCCCCACCCGCCACGACCGCACCAGCCCTGCCGCGCGCAGCACCGACAGGTGCTCCGAAACGGTGGCCGGACTCCACCCGTGCGCACGGGCCAGCACCGTGGTCGTCGAGGGTTCGGCGAGCACCGTCAGCAGGCGCGCGCGGGTCCCGCCCAGCAGCCGGGCCAGGGCGTCCCCGGTCGGCGCCGGGGGCTCGGCCTCCCACAGCCGCCCCACCCCGTGCACGGGGTAGAACAGCGTCGGCTGCCAGGGCTCCTCGGTCTTGGCCACCGTCTCCGGCCACATGAACACGCTGGGCATCAGCACCAGGCCCCGGCCGTCCAGCGTGCGCTCGCCCTGGGCCGGGTCGGGCAGGTGCAGCACCCGTCCCCGCCACCGGGCGTCGGGGGCGACGGCGGCGATCACCTCCCGCAGCCCGCCCTCGGCGACGGTGCGGGCGCGCAGCGACACGTCGGCCTCCAGCAGCGCCCGGGCCCGCGGCCAGTGCGGTGCCACCAGCGCCTCCCACGCCCGGCGCACCGCCCGGACGATCCGCTCCAGGGTCGCCTCCGGATCGGCCAGCAGCGGCCCGGTCACCGACTCCGGCAGCGCCCGGCGCGGGTCCAGCAGGCACTGCCGCAGCTCCACCGCCACCTGCTCGGGCGGGGTGGTGAGCAGCGCCTCCAGTTCGTCCTCCAGGTCCGCGGACGGCCTCGGCGGGGGAGGGGTCAGGAAGTCGGGCGTGTACCCGGGGCGCGGCGACAGCAGCGGCAGCGGGTCCAGGCCCAGGTCGGTGCCGTTGCGCTCGCGGATCGCCGCGGGCCACAGCCGGCGCAGCGCGCCCCGGTGCGGCTCGCCGAGCAGCCGCACCGCCGCCGTGGCCTCCCACAGCGGGGAGACCGCGAAGCGGCAGCGCAGCAGGTCGTCATGGCTGAACACCAGCCGTCCGGCCACCGGCGCCTCCCGTGCGCGTCGTCGTTTCGGTCACCGCCGAATCGTTTGAGGCTACCCCGGGCGGGTCCGAACCTGGGGGCATGACATCCCCGACCGAGCCGCGCGCCGCCGCGCGCACCGGATACCTGCGGGTCCTGGCCGTCCCCGAGTTCCGCGTCCTGTTCCTGGCCGAGGTGCTGGCGATCCTGGGCCAGGTCGCCGCGCAGATGACACTGTCCCTCACCGTGTACACGCGCACCGGCTCGCCGCTGCTGTCGGCGCTGGCCTTCGCCATGGGCTTCCTGCCCCACCTGCTGGGCGCGACCCTGCTGTCGGCGCTCACCGACCGGGTCCCCGCCCGCGGGCTCATGGTCCTGACCCAGGGGGCGACCGCTCTGCTCGTGGTCGGCATGGCGGTGCCGGGGACGCCCATCGCGGTGATGCTGCTGCTGATGTTCGCGATGGGCGCGATCGCCCCGCTCTACCAGGGGACCAAGGCGGCGACGGTGGCCGACGTGCTGCCTCCGGAGGGGTTCGCGCTGGGCCGGTCCCTGCTGCGGATGGCGGCGCAGCTCGCGCAGATCTGCGGGTTCGCGTTCGGCGGTGTGCTGTTCGCGGTACTCTC
Organism: Nocardiopsis sp. NPDC006139; assembly: GCF_040614155.1. NCBI lineage: Bacteria > Bacillati > Actinomycetota > Actinomycetes > Streptosporangiales > Nocardiopsidaceae > Nocardiopsis > Nocardiopsis sp. NPDC006139. The sequence goes on along the minus strand of NZ_JBEXTT010000009.1, from coordinate 113,326 downwards.
GCCCACCCCGGCACTGCTCGCGGGCGCGGGGCTGCTGCTGGCGTCCTGCCTGCTGCTGCGCCTCGGACTCCCCGCCTTCGGGCCCCGCCGCTCCCCGGAGGCCGCGCCGTCCTCCCCGGTGGCCGATTCGCTGCGCGGCGTCCGCGAGGTCCTGCGCTCCCCGCGCCTGCGCGTCCTGCTGGCCCTGACCTGGTTCCCGCCGGTGCTGGGCGTGGCCGCCGAGGCACTGGCCGCGCCGCTGGCCGACGCCCTGGGCGGCGGGCCCGCCCTGGTCGCGATGCTGCTGTCGGCCACCCCGGTCGGCATGATCGCGGGCACCTTCCTGGCCGGTACCCTGCTGACCGACGCCCAGCGGGTGCGGGCCATCGTCCCGCTCGGGCTGCTCGCCTTCCTGCCGCTGCTCGGCCTGGGCCTGCACCCGGGGCCGGTGGTGCTGCTCGCCCTGCTCGTGCTGTCCGGGGCGGGGTACGGATACGCGCTCGGCGTGGACCGGCTGCTGGTGGCGGCGGTCCCCGAGCACGAGCGCGGCCAGGTCATGACGCTCGTGACCGCGGGGCTGATGATCTTCCAGGGGGCGGGGTTCGCACTGGCGGGGGCGCTCGCCGAGTTCCTGTCGCCGAACACGGTGGTGGTGCTCGCCGCCCTGGCCGGCATCGCCGTCGTCCTCGCCGCCGGGACCCGGGCGGGCCGCCCCTGATCCCGCCCGGGGCCGCCCCCGGTACCCGCGGGGCCGGACACGGGCCGGGGCCCGGTGCGCCGCACCGGGCCCCGTTCGCGTCGGCGTGCGGGGACGCGCTCCCTAGGGCACGTGCCGGGGGTTGCTCACACCGCTCTCGCGGTGGGTCCGGTCCAGCGCGGTCGCGTAGTAGGTGCGGCCGCCGCCCTCGGCGGTGAACACCGCCCGGCCGTCGTCGCCGGCGGGCACGGTCCCGAGCAGGGTGCGCGCGTCGGACACGGCGCAGTCGGGGTCGCGGCCGGGCTGCCCCTCCACCGCGTACACCGCGTAGTAGGCAGGGCGCTCGCCCCGGCCCGGGCGGATGGACAGCTCCACCCCGTCGCCCTGCGCACCGCCGACCACCCGCGGCGCCTGCGGCGCCCGGCCGGGCAGGCCCTCGTGCAGGGGCACCAGCGCCGGGTGGCGGTAGTGCTCCTCGCGGACGATCGCCATCGCCTCCGCCGCGTTGGTCTCCAGCGAGTTCGCGCTGAAGTACACGTCGCCCAGCACCCCCGGGTGGTCCCGGTTGAACTCCAGGTGCCGGGACAGCTCCCGCGGGTCCGACCAGGCGCCCGCGTTCCCGACCTTGTAGGCGGCCTGGCCCACGTAGAGGTGCACGTCGGTGCCCGCCACGACCTGCTCCCACCAGGGCACCAGCACCGCGTAGTCCGCGACCGGCAGGCCGATCTCCCAGTAGATCTGCGGGTTGATGTAGTCCACCCACCCCTCGCGGACCCACCGGCGGCTGTCGGCGAAGACGGCGTCGTAGGACTGGAGGCCGTTGGTGGCCGAGCCCTCCGGGTCGGTGGAGGCGTTGCGCCAGATGCCGAACGGGCTGATGCCGAACTTCACGTGCGGCTTGGCGGCGTGCACCGCCTCGTCCATCTCCCGAACCATGGTGTCGACGTTGTCGCGCCGCCAGTCGTCGATGTCGTCGTGGTCGCCGCCGTACTCGGCGAAGGTGTCGGCGTCGGGGATCTCCTGGCCGGACACCGGATAGGGGTAGAAGTAGTCGTCGAAGTGCACGCCGTCCATGTCGTAGTTCTCGACGGCGTGCATCATCGCCCCGATCACGAACTCCCGGACCTCCGGGATGCCGGGGTCGTAGTAGAGCCGCCCGCCGTAGGCGAAGGTCCAGTCGGGGTTGCGGCGGGCGGGGTGGTCGGCGCTCAGGCGGTCGGGATCGTCGTGCATGGCCACCCGATAGGGGTTGAACCAGCCGTGGAACTCCAGCCCCCGGGCGTGCGCCTCCGCGACGGCGAACTCCAGGGGGTCGTAGCCGGGGTCCCGGCCCTGGGTCCCGGTGAGCCACTGCGACCAGGGCTCGTGGGGGGAGGGCCAGAAGGCGTCGGCGGTGGGCCGGATCTGCACGAACACCGCGTTCAGGCCGTTGTCGACGGCGCGGTCGTACAGGGCGGTCAGCTCGGCCTGCTGCTGCTCGGGGGTGAGCCCGGTGCGGCTGGGCCAGTCGATGTTGTGCACCCCGGCGATCCACTCGGCGCGCATCTGCCGCTTGGGCTCGGCCTGGGGGTCGGCCCGGCACTCGGCGGATCCGGTGCCGGTCGCGGGCGCGGTCAGCGCGGCGGCGGGGAGCGCGGGCAGCAGGGCGGCGACCAGGGTCGCCGCCAGGAGCGCGCCGCATCGGGGGACGGGGGAGGTGGGTCGGGACGGGTGCGCCAACGTGGCTCCTTCCGGGGGCTCTCCTGCGGGTGGGGCCCGACGGATTCCGGGTCGTGTCCTGGCGACGACGGTACGCGACGATGACCCACCCAGTAGAAAACCTTCATGATTTTCCGGTGTGTCGCAAGAGACCTACGCGTTTTTGGTGCGTGAGTGCCGGATGTTCCGTGTGCGCCCTTCGTGGCGCCTCGCCCGGTCCGCCACACTGGGGTGCATGACCGACCCCCTGCGCGCCACCACTCTGAGCCGGGACGGCGCCGACCTGTACGTCCTCGACAGCGGGGGAGACGGGCCGCCGGTGCTCGTCCTGCACGGGCTGGCGGGGAGCGTCCGCGAGTTCGAGCCGACCGCCCGCGCCCTGGCGCCGGACTTCCGGGTGATCCTGGTCGACCAGCGCGGCCACGGCCGCAGCACCCGCCGTCCGGCCGACGTCTCGCGCTCGGCCTTCGTCGCCGACGCCGTCGCGGTCGCCGAACGGGTGGCCCGGGGGCCGGTGCGGCTGGTCGGCCAGTCCATGGGCGCGCACACCGCCCTGCTCACCGCCGCGGCCCGGCCCGACCTCGTCGAGCGGCTGGTGCTGCTGGAGGGCCACCCGGCAGGCGGCGAGGGCCCGGAGGGGGCGGCGCGGATCGGCGCCTTCTTCGCCTCCTGGCCGCTGCCGTTCCCCGACCGGGCGGCGGCCCGCGCCTTCCTCGGTTCGGACGTGCTCTCCCGGGCCTGGGTCGCCGACCTGGCCGAGGGGCCCGACGGGCTGCGCCCCCGGTTCGACGCCGACGTGATGGAGGCGGTCGTCGCCGCCGCCGACGAGCCCCGCTGGGCCGAGTGGGAGGGGGTGGCGGCCCCCACGCTCGCCGTCTTCGCCGACCTGGGCATCTTCTCCGACGCGCAGAAGGACGAGATGATCGCCCGGCGCCCCGCCACCGTCCGCGCCGACCTCGACACCGCCCACGACGCCCACCTGGAGGACCCCGGCGCCTGGTTCTCCCTCCTGCGCGGCTTCCTCTCCGCGCCCTGAGGGGCCCTCCCGGCGCCGGGGCCTGCGGGATGACGAGGCTCACAGGAGGGGAGTGCGCCCCGCGTTGCATGTGCATTCATCGTGATGCATACTTATTGCCATGTCCAAGGTACTCACCTCTCTGCCCGTCGGCGAACGTGTCGGCATCGCCTTCTCCGGGGGGCTCGACACCTCGGTGGCGGTCGCGTGGATGCGCGAGAAGGGCGCCGTCCCGTGCACCTACACCGCCGACATCGGCCAGTACGACGAACCCGACATCGCCTCGGTCCCCGGCCGCGCCCACGACTACGGCGCCGAGATCGCCCGGCTCGTCGACGGACGTGAGGCCCTGGTGGAGGAGGGCCTGGCGGCGCTGGCCTGCGGTGCCTTCCACATCCGCTCCGGCGGCCGCGCCTACTTCAACACCACCCCCCTGGGGCGCGCCGTCACCGGCACCCTGCTGGTGCGCGCCATGCTCGAGGACGGCGTGCAGATCTGGGGCGACGGCTCCACCTACAAGGGCAACGACATCGAGCGGTTCTACCGCTACGGCCTGCTGGCCAACCCCGCCCTGCGCATCTACAAGCCCTGGCTGGACGCCGACTTCGTCAACGAGCTCGGCGGCCGCAAGGAGATGTCCGAGTGGCTCCAGGAGCGGGACCTCCCCTACCGCGACAGCACCGAGAAGGCCTACTCCACCGACGCCAACATCTGGGGCGCCACCCACGAGGCCAAGTCGCTGGAGCACCTGGACACCGGCATCGAGATCGTCGACCCGATCATGGGCGTCCGCTTCTGGGACCCCGCGGTGGAGATCGCCCCCGAGGACGTCACCGTCGGCTTCGAGCAGGGCCGCCCGGTCACCATCAACGGCAAGTCCTTCCCGTCCGCCGTCGACCTGGTCCTGGAGGCCAACGCCATCGGCGGCCGCCACGGCCTGGGCATGTCCGACCAGATCGAGAACCGCATCATCGAGGCCAAGAGCCGCGGCATCTACGAGGCGCCCGGCATGGCCCTGCTGCACGCCGCCTACGAGCGCCTGGTCAACGCGATCCACAACGAGGACACCCTCGCCGCGTACCACACCGAGGGCCGCCGCCTGGGCCGCCTCATGTACGAGGGCCGCTGGCTGGAGCCGCAGGCGCTCATGCTCCGCGAGTCGCTCCAGCGCTGGGTGGGCACCGCCGTCACCGGCGAGGTGACCCTGCGCCTGCGCCGGGGCGAGGACTACTCGATCCTCGACACCACCGGCCCGGCGTTCAGCTACCACCCGGACAAGCTGTCCATGGAGCGCACCGAGGACTCCGCGTTCGGCCCGACCGACCGGATCGGCCAGCTGACCATGCGCAACCTCGACATCGCCGACTCCCGCGCCAAGCTGGAGGAGTACGCCCGGCTCGGCATGGTCGGCACCGGCGAGGCCGCGGTCGTGGGCGCCGCCCAGGCCGCCTCCACCGGCCTCATCGGCGCGATGCCCGAGGGCGGCGCCGAGACGATCGCCTCCCGCGGCCAGGCCCCCGAGGACGAGCTGCTCCTCGACCAGGCCGCCATGGAGTCCGGCACGGACTGACCCCGCGGCGCGCGGCCCCCGGGCCGCGCGCCGCTCCGGGCCCGGGGCTCAGTCCCGCTGGGCGGGGTGCTCCTGCACCAGGCGCATGGACACGTATTCCTTGATGCCGCTGAACCCGGCGTAGGGGGCCCTGCGCCGCCGGTACTCCCGGAACCCGAGCCGCCGGTAGAGCCCCAGCGCGGCCTCGTTGTTCCCGGCGATGTCCTCCAGCACGTACTCGTCGTATCCGGGCAGGGCGAGCAGGTGCAGCAGGACCGCCTTGGCCGCCCCCCGCCCCCGGTGCCGCAGTGACGAGGCCACGAACCCGATCTCGGCCTTGCCCTCCCGCGGTTCCCGCACGGCCCCCTGGAACTGGCTGCGGAACACCCGGTCGGCGATGGTCCCCCGGACCGCGCCCAGGTGCCGCCGCAGGGTCCTCGCGTCGGGTTCGACGCACTCCTCGTCGTCCACGGTGAGCGAGGCCAGTCCCGCCGGCTCGCCGTCGACCAGGGCTACGTAGAACCGCTCCGGCACCAACATGTGCGCGATGGCGTCGGCCAGGACCTCCGGGTCCTTCGAGAAGGCGGCCAGGTCCGGCCCGAACCCGTCCACGAACACCCGCGCGACCTCCCGCCGGCGCGTCTCGCCCAGCGCGTCGGCGCGCACCACCTCGATCATCCCGGCCCTCTCCGCCCCACCTGTCATCGGTGTCCGTCCTCTCATCGGTGTCCGTCCTCCTCGAGCAGCGGGGCCAGTACCACGGCGGCGCTCGGAACGGCGAACCCGTCGCCCACGGCGGAGCGCATCGTCACCAATCCGCCCAGGGTGGCGAAGAAGCAGGTCGCCAGCTCGTCCGCCGGGCCGCGGCGGAACCCGCCCTCCGCCCGGCCGCGCTCGATGAGCTCCACCGTCGCCCGGAGCAGCGCGGTGTTCCCCTCGACCAGGTCCCGGACCGCGGGCGGTGCCCTCTCCGGTCCGCCGTGTCCGGCGGTCCCGTGGGTGAACGCCTGGTTCATGAGCAGGTAGAAGTCCACGAACTCCGCGTCGCCGGCCAGGTCCCGCAGGAACCCCTCGCAGAAGGCGCGCAGCAGCTCCGCGGGGGAGCCGGGGCCGCGCAGCCGTGCGGCGGTGGCGTTCAGCCCGGCCGCGGCCTCTCCGACCAGGTCGCCGTACAGCTCCTCCTTGGTGGCGAAGTGCCGGTAGACCAGGCCGGTGCTCATGCCCGCCTCGGCCGCGATCCTCCGCATGTTCACCGTCGCGTACCCGTGGCGCGCGAAGAGGCGCATCGCCGGTCCCCGGATCCGCTCGCGTGTGGCGGCCCGCATGGCCTCGTTCTGCTCCGGACTGCGCGGCACGGCCCCTCGTCTCCCCGATTTTTCAATGAACAATTGTTCATTCTATTCGGGGCTCTCCAGAGCGCAAGGGCTCCCCCTCCCGGGACCGGGACCCCCGGCCCGGGCGTACGCTGCGGACATGGACGCGCACGCCGACACCCTGGTCGCCAGGCCGAACGTGCCGGGCGTCGTCGAGGTCTTCCACACCCACATGCTCGGGCACGCCTACCCGATGCACACCCACGACACCTGGGCGCTGCTCATCATCGACTCCGGGCTGGTCCGCTACGACCTGGGACGGCACGAGCACGGCGCCCTGGAGCGCACCGTCACCCTGCTGCCCCCGCACGTCCCGCACAACGGCACCCCCGCCTCGGCGCAGGGGCTGCGCAAACGCGTCGTCTACCTGGAACCCGCCCGGATCGGCGCCGACCTGGTGGGCCGCTCCGTCGACCGCCCCGCCCTGGACGACGCGGTGCTGCGGCGGCGCATCCACGCCCTGCACCGGGCCCTGCTCGAACCCGGCGGGGAACTGGAGGCCGAGAGCCGCCTGGCGTTCGTCACCGAACGCCTGCGCGGCCACCTGCTGGGCGACCCCGAGCCCCCGCCGCCCGTCGACCGCTCGGCGCTGGCCGGGCGGCTGCGCGACCTGCTGGACTCCCGGGTGGTGGAGGGGGTCTCGCTCGACGAGGCCGCCGCCGTCCTGCACGCCCACCCCGCGCACCTGGTACGGGCCTTCGGCCGCAGGTTCGGCCTGCCCCCGCACCGCTACCTGGTGGGGCGCCGGGTGGACCTGGCCCGCCGCCTGATCCTCCAGGGGCGGAGCCCGGCCGCCGCTGCCGCCGCGGCCGGGTTCCACGACCAGGCGCACCTGCACCGGCACTTCACGCGCGTCCTGGGGCTGTCCCCGGGCCGCTTCGCCCGGGCGCTGCGCGCGGACCCGGTCAGCGGTGCATCCGGGCGCCCTTGACGACCTTGTCCACGGCGTTCCTCGGCCCGTACACCGCCATCCCGACCAGGTCCAGGGAGTCACGGGCGACCGCCCGCACCGCCGCCCGGTTGTCCCGGTCGTTGCCGGTGGCGAACAGGTCGGAGGTGAACACGGCGACGGCCAGGCCCCGGGACACGGCCCTCGCGTGGGCCCGGGTGAGGACCTCCTTCTCCCCCTCGAACACCAGCACCGGCTGGCGGAACATGGGGAGGTAAACGGTGCCGTCGCCGTCCTCGTAGGGCTCGCCGACCACGTCGGGCTCACGGGTCCCCAGTCCGCTGACCAGGAACGAGGTCACGTTCAGCCGCTGCCATACGGCGAGGTCCCCGCGCAGGAGTACGGCGATCTTGGTGTCGAAGCGCGCGGGCGCGCCGACGGCCTCGGCGCCGGCGTCCGCGGGTCGTCCGGTGTTCTGCATGACCCCCATGCTCGGGTCCGGCCCGCCCCCCGGTCTTGTACGTTCTTCACCTCTGCCGGCCCGGAGGTGGGGCGGGCCCCACCCCGGGGCCTCGCCCCGGCCCCCGTGACCGGACCCCGCCGGTCCGCTTGCATGGCGTACGGACACATCCGGCAGGGGAGAGGCGGAACGGCGTGCTGAGCCTTCGAGGACTGACCAGGACCTACCGGCGCGGGAGCGTCCCCGTGCCCGCCCTGCGCGGGGTCGACGCGGACTTCGGCCCCGGCGGGTTCACCGCGATCATGGGCCCTTCCGGCTCCGGAAAGAGCACCCTCCTGCACTGCGCCGCCGGGCTGGACCGCCCGGACGGGGGACAGGTGCTGCTCGGCGGCCGCGACCTCGCCCGGATGCCGGAACGCGACCTCACCCGGCTGCGCGCGGGGGCGTTCGGGTTCGTGTTCCAGGACTTCAACCTGCTCCCCTCCCTCACCGCCCGGGAGAACGTCGAGCTCACCGCACGCCTGTCCGGGCGGCCCCCGGACGCCTCCCGCCGCGACGCCCTCGCGGACCTGCTGGACCTGCGCGACCGCCTCGACCACCGGCCCGCGGAGCTGTCCGGCGGCCAGTGCCAGCGGGTGGCGCTGCTCCGCGCCCTGGTGCACCGGCCCGACGTGCTGTTCGCCGACGAGCCCACCGGGGCCCTGGACACCCGCTCCGGCGGCCGGGTCCTGGACGCCCTGCGGCACGCGGTCGACCACGACGGGCGCACCGTCGTCATGGTCACCCACGACCCGGCCGCGGCCGCCCGCGCCGACCGTGTGCTGTTCCTGCGGGACGGCCTCATCGTCGACACCCTCACCGCGCCGACCCCGGCGGCGGTCCTGGACCGGATGGGGGCGCGGTGATCCGCTTCGTGCTGCGCGGGCTGCGGGAGCGGTGGCGCACCCTCGCTCTGCCGGTCCTCACCCTGGCGCTGGGCGCCGCGCTGACCACGGCGGCCCTGGTCCTCCAGGCCTCCGCCGAACACGCGGCGGGCACCGTATGGCTGCCCACCGCCGCCCCGGTCGTGGTGGCCGCCGAACCGGCGGACGACCGCCTGGCCGCCACGCCCTCGGCCGAACCCGCCCGCCTGTCCGGGGACGCGGTGGACACCCTGAGTGCTCTGCCGGGGGTGCGCGCGGCCGCCGCCCAGGCGCCCTTCGCCGCCTACGTCATCGCCGACGGCCCGGACGGCGCCGACGATGCGGGCGACGCGGACACCGCGGGAGCCCCGGGCGGGACCGTCCTGGGCGGACAGGCCGACCGGTCCCACGGGTTCGCCTGGGACCCGGGACTGGAAACGGAGAGGGGGCGCGGCCCCGCCCGTGCGGGGGAGGCGGCGGTGGACGCCCGGACCGCCGCCGACGCCGGGATCGGCGTGGGCGACCGGGTGCGCGTCCTCACCGACGGCGGCGTCTCCGAGGCCACCGTCACCGGGGTGGTCGCGGGTCCGCCCGGCGGCCGCGCCGTGTTCTTCGCCGCCACGGCGGGCCCCGCCCCGGAGGAGCCGCGGGCCCCCACCGCGGTGGCCCTGTACCCGGACGACGGCGTGGACGCCGCCGCACTCGCCGCCGCCGTCACCGGACAGGTACCCGGGGTGCGGGTGCTCACCGGGGCGGACCGGAGCACCGCGTTCACCGTCGACCGGACCGACCGCGAACTGTCCACCGGCATGGGCCGCTTCTTCGGCACCACCGCCGTCCTCACCCTGGCCGTCGCCGCGGTCGTCACCACCGGACTGCTCACCACGGCGATGCGCGCCCGCGGCCGGGAGTTCGCGCTGCTGCGCCTGGCCGGCGCCTCCCCGGGGGTCGTCCGCCGCATCGTGTGGGGGGAGGCGCTGGCCCTGGGCGCCGCGGCCGCCGTGCTCGCACCGCCCCTGGGGCTGCTCGGCGCCGCGGCCCTGACCCGGGCCTTCACCGCGACCGGGGTGCTGCCCGCCGGGTTCGAGACCGTGGTCGGCCCCGGGGCGGTCGCGGCCGGCCCCCTGGTGGCACTGGCCGCGTCCCTGGCGGCGGCGGTGCGCCCGGCCCGCGCCGCCGGGCGCACCGCCCCGATCGAGGCGGTGCGGGAGGCCGCCGCCGAGGACCCGGACCGGGTGCGCGGGCGTGTCGTCTGGGGCGCCCTGTCCCTGACCGCCGCCGCCGTGCTGCTCGGGCTCACCGCCGCCACCGCCGGGACCCGGGAGTCGGTACTGGCGGCGTCCGCGGCCGCGATCGCCCTGGTCCCGGCCGCCGCCCTCCTCGTCCCCGTCGGCCTGGCCCGGGCCCTGCACCGCCTGCGGCCGCGCGCCGCGGTGCCCTTCCTCGTCGCACGCGAGGCCGCGGCGGCCCCGCGCCGGGTCACCGGTGTGCTGACCCCCCTACTGGTGACGACCCTGGTCGGACTACTGCTCCTCCTCCAGCCGCCCACCCTGGCCCAGGCCCGCGCCCACTCCTACGGGGACCGCCTGGCCGCCGACCTGGTGGTATCAGGGCCGGTCGGGGTCGGCCTGCCCGCGGGCACGGTCGGGGCGGCCGCCGCCGTCCCGGGGGTCGCCGCGGCGGGCGGGTTCCGCCAGACGGTCGTGATCGGCGAGCGCGTGTCGGCGCCCGCCCACATCGTCACCCCGGAGGCCGTCGGCGACCTCTACCGCCTCGACCCCGAACAGGGGTCGTGGGACCGCTTCGACGACGGCGGTATCGCCCTGAGCGCCGGCCTGGCCGCCGCCGAGGGCTGGGAGGCCGGCGACACCGCCGAACTCCACGGCCCCGACGGGGAACCGGTCCGGGCCCGGGTCGACGTCGTGTACCGGGCCGGCCTGGACTTCCCCGACGTGCTGCTGCCCCGCGCGGCCCTGGCCGAGCGCATGGTCGACCCCCTGGAGAGCGCCGTCCACGTGCGCCTGGAACCCGGCGCAGACCCGGCCGGGACGGCCCGCCTGCTCCGCGAGGCGGTGGCCGACGTGCCCGGGGTCGAGGTCTCCGACCGCGCCGGCCACCTGGCCGACCTGGCGGCGCTCGCCGAGGAGGACGGCTGGATCACCTACCTGATGGTCGCCGTCGTGGCCGGGCTGGCCGGTGTCGGCGCGATCGCCACGCTGGCGGTGTCAGCCTCGGCCCGCGGCCGGGACTTCGCGCTGCTGCGCCTGGCCGGCGCCACCCGCGGCCGGGTGGCGGCGGTGGTCGCGGGCGAGGCGCTGGCGGTGTCGGCCGCGGCCCTGGCGGCGGGGACCGCGGTCGCCCTGGTCGGCCTGGCCGCCATGGCGCACGCGTTCACCGGCGGCTTCGCCCTCCCGGCCGTGCCCCCCGACCGCTACGCCGCCGTCGCCCTGCTGGTCCCGGCCGTGGGCCTGCTCGCGAGCCTGGTCCCCGCCCTGACCGCCCTGCGCGCCCGTCCGCTCCGGGCCGCCGCGGCCTGAGCGCCCGCCGGGGCGGGGCGCCTCTGCCAGAATGCGGGGCAGATGAACGAGCACACGGACTGCCCCCGGTGCGGCGGCGCACCCGCCCCGGACGGCCGCTGCTGGGAGTGCGGCGCCGACCTCTCCGACCTCCTCGGCCACAGCCGGGCCGACGCCGGCGGCGCGGCCGGGTACGGCGAACGCGGCCCCGGCCGCCGGACCAACGCCGACGCCCTGGCCCTGCGCACGGCCGGGGGGTGGACCGTCGGCGCCGTCTGCGACGGCGTCTCCATGGCGCCCCGCGCCGAGCGGGCGGCCCGGATCGCCGCGGAGGTCACCGTCCGGGAACTGGCCCGAGCCCTGGCGGCGGGCGCCATTCCGGAGGACGCGCTCACCGGCGCCACCGCCCGGGCCGGCCGCGCCGTCGCGGCCCTGGCCGCCCCCGGCGGCCCGGACCGGGACCCCCTCGCGGCCGGGTCCCTCGCGCCCTCCTGCACCCAGGTCGCCTGCGTCGTCGGCGAACGCGGCCTGTGGGTGTCCTGGGTCGGCGACAGCCGCGCCTACTGGCTGCCCGACTCCGGCACCGGGATGCTCCTCACCGAGGACGACACCGGCGAGCACGACGCCCTCGTCGCCTGGCTGGGCGCCGACGCCGCCGACCCCGTTCCGCGTGTCCGCAGCCACCGGCCCCCGGGGCCGGGTCGGCTGCTGCTGTGCACCGACGGGCTGTGGCGGCACCTGCCCGCCCCCGACGACCTGCGCGCGGTCGCGGGAGGCGCCGGTCCGCGGGGCGCGGCCACCGCGGCGGACACCGCCCGCGCCCTGGTCCGGCACGTCCTGGGGGCCGGGGGCCGCGACGACGCCACCGCACTGCTCGTCCCCGTGCCGGCGGGGCACCGGTGACGGCCGGGATGTACGAGGTCCTCGTCGAGGGCCCGGTGACCCCGGAGCGGGCGCGCGCGTTGTGCGCCCGACACCTGGGCGTGCCCGTGTACACCGATGAGGAGCTGGCGGCCCTGCCCGCCCTCCCCGAGCGGTACGGGCTCTTCGAGGCCGCTCCGGACCCGGCCGCCGGGGGCACCCTGGTCTCCTGCTCCGTCACCCACGCCCGGCTGCCCGAATGGCGGTTCGCCGCCCGGGTCGCCCGCGGGACCGGATACCGCTGCCGGGTCCCCGACGACACCGCCAACCCCTTCCGGTGGCTGCTGGCCCGGCCCGACGGCCGGGTCCGTCCGGCGCACCTCACGGAGGAAGAGGACGGGACCGTCGCGTTCGGCGTCCACCACCTGTGCTGTTCCGCCTGTGCCCACTGCGCGGCCGAACCCCTCTGCCGCACCTCCCGCCACCCGCCCGACACCCTCCTGGTCGACCTCCCGGGGCATTCCGGCGGCTGAGCGAAGGCACGGGACGGCGCCCCGGTCACCGGATCCGGCGGTACACCAGGTCGAAGTCCTTCTCCCAGCCGCCGTCCCCGTGCGCGATCTCCCAGGCGCCGTCGATGACGTTCCCGTCCGCCGAGAAGGTGCCGGTGAACCGCTGCCGGAAGTCGAGCGGTGAGAAGTCCGCCTCCTCCCGCAGCAGGGTCCACACCCCGTCGGCGAACCCCATCGAGTACAGGCGCACCACGCCCCGGGAGTCGAAGTAGTGCTGCGTGTAGGTCCCCGCCTCCCTCCCCGGCGCGACGACCATCAGGCCGTCGGGCGCCTCGGGTATCGAGACCTCGCTGCGCTGGACCAGGAACCTCCCGTCCAGGTCCCACTCGAACCGGCTGCGCGCCACGACCCGCTCCCCGCCGGGACCGGCCCCGCCGGGGCGCCCGGCGGCGAAGCGGGGCTCCAGGTCCCACTCGCCGATGAAGACGTCCAGGCGCGCCAGCGCCTCCGGCCTGGTTCCTCCTGCTGTTCCCATACCGGTTCCCTTCCCTCTCCGCGGTTCCCCTCCCGCGGCGGCCGCCGCCCGCCGCGGTCCGTCACCCGTACCGACCACCGCCGGCGCCGGAACTCATCGCCCCCGCCCGGCCCCCGCCGTTCCGGAGAACGGCGGGGCCCCGGGAGCCGCTGCTCCCGGGGCCCCGCCACCGCGCGGATCAGGCCGCGGCGTCCTGCTTCTTCTTGCGACGCGCCAGGTAGGCGGCCGCGCCGCCGCCGAGCGCGATCGCCGTACCCGCAGCGATCAGGCCGACGACCGGGCTGCCGGTGCGGGGCAGGGCGTCGGTGGAGCGGTCCACGGGCGCGGAGGGCTTGCCCTCGGAGGCCTCGCCGTCGCCGTCCTCACCGCCGGAACCGCCCTCCTCGGAGCCGTTCCCGTTCTCCCCGCCCTCGGAGCCCTCCTCGCCGCCGCCGTTGTCGACCGTGGGCTCGAAGGGGGAGCCGACCCAGGTCTGCCCCAGCGGGTAGGTGACGGCCAGCCCCTGCTCGGGGAACTCCACGACCATCTCCACGAAGTGCGCGGCACCCCACAGGTACTCGCCCTGGTAGCGGTCCTCCCAGAGGACCTCCTCGGTGGAGAAGGAGATCTCGGCGCCGTACTCGTTCACGGAGAAGGACGTCTCGCCCTCGTCGAACTCGTACACCGGGCCGCCGGTCCAGGACTGCTGGAGCCGCAGCCAGACGCCGGTGAAGTCGGCGTCCAGCACGATGTCGTCACCCGCGGAGACCGGTGTGGCGGTGTCCTCGTCGAGTTCGACGACCGCGGCGACGCCGTCGCCCTCGGTGGCCGGGGCCTCCTCGACGATCCCTTCCTCAGGGGCGCCGGGGGAGGGGGTGACGGCGGGCTCCTCGGTCTCCTCGGGCTCTTCGGTGGCCTCCGGGGAGGGGCTCGGCGCTTCGGTCTCCGGCGCGGGGGACTCGTCCACGCCCTCGGAGTCGGCGGGGGCGGTGGAGTCGTCGACCCCGGCGAGCATCTCCTCGACGTCGGACTCGGTGAGCTGGATGCCCAGCTCCTCGAACCGCACCCACGAGCGGAGGATGTCCTGGTCCACGTCCACCAGGACCGAGGTGATGCCCACGGCCCAGATGTCGCCGTCGTGCAGGTAGTCCCGGACGCCGCCGACATCGCCGCCGCGCGGACCGAAGTGTCCGACCGCTCCGCGGTCGTTGATGGTCGACTCCGCGAACCCGTTCGGGTCCTCGTCGGCGGCGGCGGGGGCGGCCCAGGTCAGGCTCAGGGCCCCCAGGGCGGCGAACACGGCCCCGGCGCGGAGCGCGCGCCGTGCGTTCGGGGTGCTGGTCTTCACGTGTGTCCTCGGGGATGGGATCCGCTGCGGCGGACCGGCCCCTGACCGCGGCTGCCGTCCGGGACGAGCGCGCGGGCGGGGCGATGGGAGATGGGGGAGGGGTGCGCGGGGGCACCCTCTGCCGGGGTACCCGGAAAGGGCTCCGATCGCATGCGAGCCTACGTTCCCAAAGGAACGGAATTCGCAAAGGGGAATCACGAACCGATTGCGATTCATGTGCCCTTTGGGATTTATTCTCGCGATGTGTCCATATCTTCATCTTCCGCCGTAAACCGATTGCGCTCACGGGCGTCGCGCCTTGCGGCGTCGGCGATGCCGGGGGCGCGAGGTGCGGCGGAAGGGTGCTCCGCCGTTCGCCGTTGCGGATTCTCCGGGGGTTCATGTGTCCTTCCGTGTAATCCGCGCCCCGGGGTCGGAGAATGCGTTCCCGGGGTCCCCTTCCGCCCTCCCGCCGTCGTGGGGGCGCCGGCCGCCCTCCGTCGTCCGCGCAGGCCGGAGGGCCCTCCCGGCCGACCCGTGCCCGGCTAAGGTGGATCCATCACATCATTTGACTAGTTCCAGAAAAGGCGGCAGACTGGCGGCCATGCCAACCCCTTCGGATTTCGAGCGCATGCTGCGCGAGTCCGGCCTGCGGGTGACGAGCCCTCGGATGGCAGTGCTGTCCGCCGTGCACGACAACCCGCACGCCGACACGGAGTCGGTCATCGACCTCGTGCGCGGGAACCTCGGCACGGTGTCCGGCCAGGCCGTCTACGACGTGCTCAAGGCGTTGACCGGCGCCGGGCTGCTTCGGCGCATCCAGCCACAGGGCTCCGTGGCCCGTTACGAGACACGGGTCGGGGACAACCACCACCACGTCGTGTGCCGCTCCTGCGGTGCCATAGCCGACGTCGACTGCGCCGTCGGGCACGCACCGTGCCTGACCGCATCGTCCGACCACGGCTTCCGGGTCGACGAGGCCGAGGTCGTCTACTGGGGTGTCTGCCCCGACTGCGCCCGTACACGCGAGTCCTGAAACCAAGAGTTCACCTCTTCCCTGTTCCGGAAGGAAGACGATGTCCGAAAACAACGAGGTAGTCACCCCCACCGCCGAGACCGAGGCGTCCGGCGGCTGCCCCGTCGCGCACGGTCGCGCCCCGCACCCCACCCAGACCGGTGCCAACAGCACCTGGTGGCCCAACCGGCTCAACCTGAAGATCCTCGCCAAGAACCCGGCCGTGGCGAACCCCCTCGGCGAGGGCTTCGACTACGCCGAGGCGTTCAAGGCCCTGGACCTGGACGCCGTGAAGGCGGACATCGCCGAGGTCCTCACCACGTCCCAGGACTGGTGGCCCGCCGACTTCGGCCACTACGGCCCCCTCGTCATCCGCATGTCCTGGCACAGCGCGGGCACCTACCGCCTGTTCGACGGCCGTGGCGGCGGCAGCGCCGGCCAGCAGCGGTTCGCCCCCCTCAACAGCTGGCCCGACAACGCCAACCTGGACAAGGCCCGCCGCCTGCTGTGGCCGGTCAAGAAGAAGTACGGCCAGAACATCTCCTGGGCCGACCTCCTCATCCTCGCGGGCAACGTCGCGCTGGAGTCCATGGGCTTCGAGACCTTCGGCTTCGGCGGCGGCCGCGAGGACGTCTGGGAGGCCGACGAGGACGTCTACTGGGGCCCCGAGACCACCTGGCTCGACGACAAGCGCTACAGCGGCGACCGCGAGCTGGAGAAGCCTCTGGCCGCCGTCCAGATGGGCCTCATCTACGTCAACCCGGAGGGCCCCAACGGCAACCCGGACCCGATCGCCGCGGCCCGCGACATCCGCGACACCTTCGGCCGCATGGGCATGAACGACGAGGAGACCGTCGCCCTCATCGCCGGCGGCCACACCTTCGGCAAGACCCACGGCGCGGGCCCGGCCGACAACGTCGAGGCCGACCCCGAGGCCGCCGGCCTGGAGCAGCAGGGCCTGGGCTGGAAGAACAACTACGGCACCGGCAAGGGCGGCGACACCATCACGTCGGGCCTCGAGGTCACCTGGACCTCCACGCCCGCGCAGTGGAGCCACGGCTTCTTCAAGAACCTGTTCGAGTTCGAGTACGAGCTCACCCAGAGCCCGGCCGGCGCGCACCAGTGGGTCGCCAAGGACGCCGAGGAGATCATCCCCGACGCCCACGACCCGAACAAGAAGCACAAGCCGACCATGCTCACCACCGACCTGTCGCTGCGCTTCGACCCGATCTACGAGCCGATCTCGCGCCGCTTCTACGAGAACCCCGAGGAGTTCGCCGACGCGTTCGCCCGGGCCTGGTACAAGCTGACCCACCGCGACATGGGCCCGAAGTCCCGCTACCTCGGCCCCGAGGTCCCGGAGGAGACCCTGCTCTGGCAGGACCCGCTGCCCGCCCAGGAGGGCGAGGTCATCGGCGAGCCCGAGATCGCGGCCCTCAAGGCGGCCGTCGCCGAGTCCGGCCTGACCGTGTCCCAGCTGGTCAAGACTGCGTGGGCCTCGGCGTCCACCTACCGCGACAGCGACAAGCGCGGCGGTGCCAACGGCGCCCGCGTCCGCCTGGCCCCGCAGATCGACTGGGCGGTCAACAACCCGGTGGAGCTGCGCGAGGTGCTGAGCACCCTCGAGAGCATCGCCGACAAGTTCAACGCCTCCTCCGCGAAGAAGGTGTCGCTCGCCGACCTCATCGTCCTCGCCGGCGGCGTGGGCGTGGAGAAGGCGGCCCAGGCCGCCGGGCAGGACGTCGTCGTGCCGTTCACCCCGGGCCGCGTGGACGCGACCCTGGAGCACACGGACGTCGAGTCCTTCTCCTACCTGCAGCCGGTCGCCGACGGCTTCCGCAACTACTACGGCGAGGGCAACCGCCTCCCCGCCGAGTACCTGCTGATCGACAAGGCGAACCTGCTGGGCCTGAGCGCCCCGGAGACCACCGTCCTGGTCGGCGGCCTGCGCGTGCTGGGCGCCAACTACGACAACTCCGAGGTGGGCGTGTTCACCGACGCGCCGGGCACCCTGACGAACGACTTCTTCGTCAACCTGCTCGACCTGGGGACCACCTGGACCCCGACCGGTGAGAGCTCCGAGACCTCGCAGACGTTCGTCGCCAAGGACGAGTCCGGCGCGGTCAAGTGGACCGGCAGCCGCGTCGACCTGGTGTTCGGCTCCAACTCCGAGCTGCGCGCCCTGGCGGAGGTGTACGCCTCCGACGACGCGAAGAAGAAGTTCGTCGAGGACTTCGTCGCCGCGTGGACCAAGGTGATGGAGCTGGACCGCTTCGACCTGGCCTGATCCGCCACCGGGTCCTGCCCGGAACCGGACCCGGAGCCGGTCCGACCGCCACGGTCGGACCGGCTTCCCCCTTTTCAGGGGCCGGGGCGGCGGAGAGGTGGTGGCCGGGGCGGGGGCGGGCCACCCGTGACGCAGCGTCATGGCCGCGACCGGGGAAATGTCATCCCCGGGCGGTGACGCGGCGCCACTGCCGTGCGGGCGCCGCCGGGGATGGAATGGGGGCATGCCCGGGGGACCGCGGGCGAGGGCGCCCGACGCGGCCGGAGCCGCGCGGGCCCGCGGTCCCCGGGGCACCCGACACCGAGGAGGGACCAGCCATGTCCAGCACCCGTTCCGACCACCCAGGACGGCCGGCTCCGGCCGCCGGCGCCGCCCCGCGGCGCCCCGGCTGGCCCGAGGTCATCGCCGGCCTGGCGGCCCTGACCGCGGCCGGCGTCCTGCTCGTGTTCATTCCGTCCGAACCCCTGGGGCCGGTGGCGTTCGGCCTCGTCGTGGCCGCCTGGTCGGGTGTCGCCGGGCTCTTCGGCTTCGCCGTGGCGGCGGCGCTGCGCATCCGCTCCCTGGCCGCCTTCAACGTCCGCCGCACCACGGCGCGCTGGATGCTCATCGGCGCGGCCTGGGGCCTGGCCGCCCTGCTCCTCAAGGGCGGGCTGATCCTCGCCATCACCGCCCTGACCGGGTACGAGGAGAACCCGCAGGGCATGTACTACGACGCCGCGGGCGGCGGCCTGCCCGCCTTCTTCCTGACCGTCCTGTTCCTGGCGGTGCTGACGCCGATCGGCGAGGAGTTCCTCTTCCGCGGCGTCGTCACCACCGCCCTGCTGCGGTACGGGCCCGTCATCGGGTCCCTGGGCGGCTCGGCGGTCTTCGCCGTGTTCCACGGCGTCAACATCATCCTGCCCGCGGCGTTCGTGGTGGGCCTCGTCGCCGCCGAGGTGATGCGCCGCAGCGGGTCGATCTGGCCCGCCGTGGCCGTCCACTCGGTCAACAACCTCGCCCTGCCGCTGCTGGTGCTCCTGACGGGGACCGCCGGGCCGGCCTGAGCCCCGCTCAGCGGTGCGGCGGGTGGGGAGGCCGCGGCGGGTGCCCCTGCCAGGGGCCCGGCCGGCCGGCCGGGCGGGCCGGGACGGTACTGCTGCTGCGGGTGCCCGTACCCCGGGCCCGCCCACTGCTGCGGATGCGGGGGGTGGTGCGGCCCGGGGTACGGCCGCTGTGCCTGCGCCTGTGCCCGGGCCTGCTCCTGCGCCTGGAGCCGGGCCCTGACCTGCCGGACCCTGGCCCGTGTGACGATCAGCGAGACGGTGACGAGCAACAGGCCGATGGCTCCTCCGGCGAGAGAGCCCAGCCCTCGTTCGACGTCCCCGCCGACCAGCGAGACCAGTCCGAAGACCAGCGCCACCAGGCTCAGGAGGGACAGGACGATCGTACGGATCACATAGTTGGGCGACACGGGGCCTCCGAAACGGGGGGAGTGGGGGGCGGATCCGGGGGACCGCCCTCGCGGGGACGGCCGCTCCGGGAGTGGGATGCCCGCGGTCCCGCCCCGGTTCGCCCCCGCCGCGGTTCCCGAGGTCCCCCGGCCGCCCCGGCGTCATCCGCCGCCCCCCGAGGGCACGTCCGCGGTGGAGGCCCGCCAGAAGTCCGCGTAGCGGCCGCCGCGGCGCAGCAGCCCCTCGTGGTCGCCCTCCTCCACGATCCGGCCGCCGTCCAGGAACACGATGTGGTCGGCGCCGCGGACGGTGCGCAGCCGGTGCGCGACCATCACCACCGTCCGGCCCGCGGACAGGCGCTCGATGCCCTCGTGCACCGCGGCCTCGCCGACCGGGTCCAGCGCGGAGGTCACCTCGTCCAGCAGCACCACCGGCGCGTCCTTCAGCAGCGCCCGCGCGATCGACACCCGCTGGCGCTCCCCGCCCGACAGCAGCGCCCCGCCCTCGCCGACCTCCGTCTCCCAGCCCCGGGGCAGCCGCTCGACCACCTCGTCCAGCCGGGCCGCGGCCGCCGCCGCGCGCACCTCCGCCGCCGTGGCGCCGGGCCGGCCCAGCCGCACGTTCTCCTCGATCGTCCCCGAGAAGAGGTGCACGTCCTGGAAGACCACGGCGATCCGCTCCATCAGCACCTCCGTGGGAACGGACCGCACGTCCACACCCCCCAGCCGCACCGAGCCGCCCTGTACGTCGTGGAACCGGGCCACCAGGTGCAGCAGCGTGCTCTTGCCCGCCCCGGACGGGCCGACGACGGCGAGCCGCCGCCCCTCGGGCACCGACAGGGAGAGGCCGTCGATCACCGTGCGGCCGCCGTACCCGAACTCCACGGACGCGAACTCCAGGTCGTGCCGCTGAGGCCGGACCGGTTCCGCGGGCTCGGGCAGCGGCTCGGTGCGCAGCACCGTGTCGAGCCGTTCCAGCTCGGCCCGCGCGGCGCGCAGCTGCCCGCCCAGGTCCGACAGCGACAGCAGCGGGTCGGCGCAGCGGGCGGCCAGCACCAGGACGGCCAGGAGTTCGGCCGCCCCGATGTCCCCGCCGAGCACCAGGTACGCGCCCAGGGCCAGGACCGCCGTGAACGCCGCCTGCACGGTCAGCGCCAGGCCCACCACGCCGGGCAGCGCCGCCACGAGCGAGCGGCGCGACGCGCGCCGGATCCCGCGCAGCGCCTCGTCCAGCGCCCGGAAGCGCTCGGTGCCCCGGCCTCCCGCACGCAGCACCGGCTGGGCGCCGAGGTACTCGATCACCCACCCCGTGGCCTCGTGGTCCCGCGCCGTACGCTCGGCGTCGGCGGCCGCCGACGCACGCCCCGCCCGGACCTGGACCGCGGCCACGACCGGCACGGCGATCGCGGCGGCCAGCCCCAGCCGCCAGTCGAAGGCGAGCATCACGACGACGATGGTCAGGGGCGTCGCGCAGGCCGTGAGGAACGGCGCCAGCAGGTGCGCGATCACGCCCATCGCCTGGAGCACGCCGCGCCCGGCCAGGCCGGACACCTCCCCGACCCGGTCGCCGGTGTACCAGCCGACGGGCAGCCGGGCCAGATGGTCGCCGAGCCGGTGGTACACCCCCCGCAGCAGCGTGGTCCCGGCCCGGAACCCGGACAGGTCCGCGAGGTAGCGCAGGACCCCGTACCCGGCCACCGCGGCGCCGAACGCCGCCAGCCAGGGCAGGGCCCCGCCGGGGTCGTCGCCGAACAGCGCCCGCAGCACCGGGACCAGCAGGGCACAGGCCAGGCCCTCGGCCACCGCGGCGGCCGTCATCAGCACGACGGTACGCCGTACCGGTCGCGCGTACCCGTCCCCGAGCACGCGCAGCAGCATCCGGATCATCGGGGTTCGTCTCCTCGCACCGCGTCGCCCGCGGCGGTCGATTCTTCGGAGGCGGCCCGGTGGGTCCTCCAGAACGCGGCGAACTCGCCGTCCCGGGCCAGCAGTTCGGCGGGCGCGCCGCGTTCGACGACCTCCCCGTCCCTGAGCATCACGACGGTGTCGGCGTCGGCGATCGTCTCCAACCGGTGGGCGATGACCAGGACCGTCCGCTCTCCTCCGCGCGTGGTCAGGGCCCGGCGCACCGCCCGCTCGGTCAGCGGGTCGGCGAACGCGGTGGCCTCGTCCAGCACCAGGACGGGGGTGTCCGCGAGCAGCGCGCGGGCGATCGCGATCCGCTGCGCCTCACCGCCCGACAGCCCGGCCTCCTCGCCCAGCACCGTCTCGTAGCCGTGCGGCAGGGCCGTGACGCGCTCGTGGACCTCCGCCGCCCGGGCGGCCCGCTCCACCGCCCCGCGGTCGGCCCGCGGCACCGCCAGCGCGATGTTGTCCGCGACCGAGGCGCGCAGCAGGCGCGTGTCCTGGAAGACGAACGACACCTTCCGGTACAGCTCCCGGCCGTCGATCTCCCGCAGGTCGGCACCGCCCAGGCGGACCGAGCCGGAGGTCGGGTCGAAGAACCGCGGCAGCAGCCGGACCAGGGTGGACTTGCCGCTGCCGGACGGCCCGACGACCGCGGTGACCGTCCCCGGTTCGAGCACCAGGTCGATCCCCCGCAGCACCTCGCGGCCGTCCCCGTAGTCGAACCCGACCCCGCTCAGCTCCACCCGGTGGCCCCGGGGCGGGACCGGGTGCGCGGGCTCGGGGAGCGGGGGTACCGCCAGCACCTCCCGGATCCGCCCGACCGCGCGCCGGGCGGCCTGCAGGTCGTCGAACCCGTGGCCCAGGGCCGCCACCGGGGCGGCCAGACCGGGGCCCAGCAGCAGGAAGGGCGGCAGGTCCGCCGGGGCCATCCCGCCCGCCGTGACCAGCACCGTCCCGCCGACCAGCACGGCCAGCAGCACGAACGGCGGCGACAGCACCAGCTGCATGCCCGCGGCGACCACGGAGAGGTTGCGCACCATGCGGAAGAACGAGGCGGTGAAGTCGTCCACGGCCCGCAGGAACCCGCGGTGGGCGCGCTCCTGGCCGCCGAACACCTTGACCACCGAGATGCCCCGGACGAACTCCACGGCGGCGTCCGCGATCCGCCCCTGGGCGGCGTCGAACTCCTCCTGCTCGCGCAGCCGGGCGGGGGTCATCATCAGCGGCACCAGCGCCACCGCCAGCACCACCGGGACCAGGGTGACCAGGGTGAGCCGCCAGTCCACGGTGAACAGGTAGGCCAGCGCCACCAGCGGTACCACGAACGCGGAGACCAGCTCGCCGGGCGCGTGGGCGATGAACGGGTGCACGGCGCTCACGTCCTCACCGACCACCTTGGCCAGTTCGCCGGTCCGGCGCCGGGAGAGCCAGCCGATCGGCGCCCGCCCCAGCCGCTCGGCCAGCCTCCGGCGCAGGGCCAGCTGCAGCCGGACGTCGACCAGGTGCCCGACCCCGGACGAGGCGGCCGTGAACAGCAGGCGGACGAACAGCCCGGCCGCGCCCACCACCACGGCGACCCGGACGCGGTCCGGGTCGGGCGGTCCCGACGCCAGCAGGGCCCGGCCCAGCTCGACCACCGCCAGCAGCGGGGCCAGGCCCGCGAGGGCCCCGACGACCTGGAGGACCACCACGGAGGCGAAGCCGCCCGCGTAGGGGCGCAGCAGCCCGCCGGCGCCCCCGTCCGGCGTGCGGCCCGTGTCCCGCGCCTCGGCGGGCGGGGCGGACCCGGTCGCCGCTCCGGCGGTGTCGGTGGCGGTCATCGCCGCTCCACCCCCGCCCGTCGCGCCGCGGGGTGCAGCCGGCCGTGCAGGAACGCGAGGATCCCGTCCCGCGCGGGACGGGCCTGCCGGACCAGGCCGGGCATGCTGAGGAACCCGTGGACGGCCCCCGGGTAGCGGTCCCGCCGGGCGTCGGTGCCCGCGGAGCGGAGCCGCTCGGCGTAGCGGCCGCCGTGGTCCTCGAGCGGGTCCAGACCGCCGGTCACCACCAGCGCCGGGGGCAGGCCGGACAGGTCCTCGAACTCGAGCGGGGACACCTCCCGCGGGTCCAGCCCCGGCGGCAGGCTCAGCCGGGCGGCGGTGCGGAACTCGGACAGGGAGAACGCGGGCTGCCCCGTGTTGGCGGCGATCGAGGGGTAATCGGCCATGGTCTCCGTCCAGTCCAGGGCGGGGTAGGCCAGCACCTGGGCGTGCACCGCGGGGCCGCCCTCGCGGGAGCGCAGGGCCATGAGCGCGGCGATCGTGCCCCCGGCGCTCTCGCCCAGGACCGCGACGGCCGCCGGGTCGACGCCCCAGGCCCCGGCCTCGTCGAGGATCCGGACGAGCGTGTCGTGGCCGTCCTCGACCGGCAGCGGCAGCGGGTGTTCGGGGGCCAGGCGGTACTCCACCCCCACGACCACCGCCGGACAGCGGGCGGCCAGGTGGCTGTTGAGCCAGTCGTTCTGCGCGGCGGTCCCGGCGATGAAGCCCCCGCCGTGGAACGACAGGACCAGCGGGAGCCCGGGGCCCGCGTCGCGCGGCCGGTGCACGCGCAGGGTCAGGCGGCGGCCGGGGAGGTCCAGGACCCGTTCCGTGATGCGGGTGCGCCGGTGGGGGAGGCCGGTGACCACGCGCATCGCGCGCGAGGCCCGCAGGCGGTTGGTCCGGTGCCGTGCGGCGATCACCTGTTCGTCGGTGAGCGACTCCCAGTCCGTGGTGTTCCTGGCGAGGATGCGGGTGCCCAGAGGGGCCTTTCCGCTCATGGCGTGTCCTCTCGGATCAATTACGCTACTTCCAGTAGCGTAATCGGCAAGATAGCCTGAACCGGTGCAGAAATCCACTCCGGCCGGACGCCCTCGCTCCGATCTGAACGCGACCGTCTTCGCGGCCACACTGCGCTCGGTGCGGGAACTGGGCTACGCGGGCGCCACGATGGACCGCATCGCGGCCGAGGCGGGGGTCGCCAAGACGACGCTCTACCGCCGGTGGCCCTCCAAGGGCGCTCTGATCGTCGACTGCCTGCTCGACGCGATCGGCGTGGTACCGCTGGAGGGGGAGACCCGGGACGCGATGCTGGAGACGGCCGTCCGCTGGGCCGCCGAGAAGATCGGGGAGCCCGGGGTGGGCGCGGCGTTCGCGGGGGTGTTCAGCGAGGCCATCAACGACCCCGCCCTGCGCGAGATCCTGAACACGCGCTTCCAGGCGCCGTACCTGGCCGTGCTCCGGGAGGCGCTGAAGGAGCCGGAACAGCGGATCCTGCTCATCGTCGACGTGATCGCCGGGACGCTGCTGCACCGCCTGGGCATCAGCGGCCGGCCGATGGTCGAGGAGGACGTCGACGCGCTGATCGCGATGGCGCAGGGCCTCCTGCGCTGACCTGCGGCCCTCCCGGCCGCTTACCGGGCCGGAGCGGCTTCGGCGGCATCTCCGGGAGGGGACGCGGCGGTCATCGGGGGCGGCCCCATCGGGGGGCGCGCCCGGCGTGGCCTGGAACGCCTCCCCGGGGGGCGTCCCGGCGGCGTGGAACGGAGCCGGCCCCCGGCGCGGGGGACGCCGCGGTGCGCCGGCGCACCGCTCCCGGTCAGTCGGCGGCGAGGCGGAACCGGTACCACTGCGGCGAGGTCCGGTTCATCGGCCATCCCAGGCCCGCGGGGTCGGCGTCCTCGGCCGAGAGGAGCTCCCAGCCGGGGAACGCGGCCTCGACCTCGGCCCGCGAGACGCCCTCGACCAGGCGCCGGTAGCGGGACGGCCCGAAGGCGAGCATCAGCAGGGTGGCGCCGGGGGCTGCCAGCGCCGTCACGCCCCGCCCCTCGGCGGCCCGCTGCTCCGGGGTCAGGCCCTGGAAGCAGCCGATGTCGAGGAACAGGTCGAACGCCCCCAGGCCGGCCGACGGCAGGTCGGTCACGTCCCCCACGACGTAGGCGACCTCCGCCGGGCCTTTGCTCCGGGCGGCCTCGATCGCGGCCGGCACGAGGTCGACCCCCACCGCCTCCCAGCCGCGCCGGGCCAGTTCGGGGGTGAACTGGCCGCGCCCGCAGCCCAGGTCCAGGGCCCGCCCGGGGCCGCCCGGCCGCTCCTGCGTCTCCCGGTCGATCAGGCCGCTGAGCTGTGCTCCGCCGGCGGCGCCGTAACGTTCCCACGGGGTGAAGCCGAGACGGTACATCCGCGCGTATTTCGTCATGCCCTCACGGTAGAACGGCCTTCCGGTGGGGCGCCGTCACCCCCCGGACGCCGGACCCGCCGCAGGTGGGGGCGCCGCCCTGCCGTCGCCGACGGCCCGGAACAGCCCCGGCTCCACCTCGGCGACCCGCCCCTGCGCCGTCAGCACCTCCAGGTGCTGCACCGCGGTCCGGCGTTCCACCGGGTCCACGTGCGGCCCCTCGACGTGCGGGCGGTAGACCAGCCGGTGCGCGACGATGTCCTCCAGGGTCCGGGGCACGGCGAGGAGGTCCAGCAGAGCGGCACTGCGCCGGTCCACCACCCCGGCGTAGGCGTCGAGCCTGCGCCGGAACTCCCCGGCGCCCTCGACCACGCCCTTGTGGTGCCCGGTGCCGTACCACCGCGCCTCGATCTCCCGGCAGCGGCGCATCGACGCCTCGAAGTCGGCCAGGCTGCTGCCGGCGTCCCCGTAGAAGGGGCCGAACGAGCTCAGGTCGATGTCCGCCACGAACAGGAACCCGTCCGGCTCGACCAGGAAACCGCAGTGGCCCGCGGTGTGGCCGGGCAGGTGCACGACCGTCACGGTGCACCCGCCCAGGTCGAAGACGGCACCGTCCCCGAACCCGGTCGCGTCGGGGCGCTCGCGCACGTGGAACCGTTCCCGGTAGTCCTTCTCGACGGCGGCCGCCGCCTCGGGACCCAGGCCCAGCCCGGCGATCAGCTTCTCGGGGGAACGCACCCCTTCGAGGTCGTGTTCGTGGACGCCGACCGGGGCGCTGTGGTCCGCCAGGCCCGCCATGTGGTCCTCGTGCGCGTGGCTCACCAGGACCAGGTCCGCGGGCGGCGGGGAGCCGACCAGGGAGAGCGACGGGTCGATGAGCACCGTCGACTCCGTGCCGCGCACCAGCAGCGAGTTCGCGTAGGGGTAGGCGCCGCGTTCGGCGCCGACGAGCACCCGGACCCGTCCGTGGTCCACCGCCGTGTACCCCGTGGTGTGCGCGTCCGTCATCTCGGCCCTTCGTCGGAGGAGTCCTCCCCGGCGCGGGAGCCGAAGAAGCGCAGGCCGTCGACGACGGTCCCGTCCTCGATCTCCCGCAGCGTCCACGCGTGCGGGGAGTGGTCGTCGGCGGCGACACCGCCGTGTTCGAGCAGCAGCGCGAGCAGGGGGAGGAGTTCGGCCGCGCCCTCGACGCGCCTGGAGACGTCCACTTGGAGCGCCCAGTCGGGATGGCGGCCGAGCGCGGCGTCGATCCGCGCCACCTCCTCCGGCTCCCAGTCGCGGAACAGCAGGCCGGCCGGCTCGTCGTCGATGTGGGCGTAGAGGACGTCCGGCATGACCCACGTGCCGCCGGACCGGGGCAGGTGCCGGTCGAGCAGGGCGGCGGTCTCCTCCCGTCCGGTGCCGGGGAACACGAACACGGTGCGCATCGCCGCAGTCTAGAAGGTGCCCCCTGCGGAGGACCGGGGCGGGGGTCGGCCCCGGACGGCGGCACGGGGCGGGACCGGTCGGCCACGGCGTGCCCGCCGTGCCGCGCCCCCGTGCGCCGGCGCCGGCGGTGCCGACCCGCCGAGGCGGGCCGGCACCGCCGGCCGTCGGCTCCGCGGTCCGCGACCGCTCAGCCGCGGTCGACCACGATCTGCCCGTCGGGCGCGCTCTGACCGGCCGCGCCGCCGCCGTAGTTGGCCTCGACCCGGGCCCGCTCGGAGGCGTTCGGGTTGGGGTTGGTGCAGCTCACACCACCGGTGGAGCCCGACATCAGCGACGAGCACGGGCCGGGCTTGGCGTCGGGCAGCCCCAGGCTGTGGCCGAGCTCGTGGGCGGCGATGCGCACCGCGTCGTAGCCCTGCGCGGTGCCCTGGCGGCCCATCCAGACGGTGACCTGCCCGCCGGGCCGCACCGGGCCCAGGTGGGCCCGGGGCCAGCCGTCGTCGGCGATGACGCGGATCTCGGCGCGCCGTCCGGCGGGGGCCGGCTCCAGGCGGACGTTGCCGACGCTGGAGTTCCACACGTTCACGGCCGCCGCGACGGCGGAGGTGTACTCCGCGGCCCGGCTGGAGTCGTAGTACAGGACGGTCTGGGCCGCGGGCCGGACCTGATCCGCGGTCGGGGCGTGGACGGGCGCGGCGCCGGCGGGCGCGACGCCCACCAGCGTCATCGCCAGAGCACTCAGGGTGATGAGCAGGGGCGTGAGGATACGTCTCAGCATGCGGGGGCTCCCGGGGGTGAGGGTGCTGAACTGATCGGTGACCCGGTGGGGTCGGGGCGATGCTATGCGTAGCGCCCCGTCCTCACAAGGAGTGCAGAACGACCATTCGCGAACAACGCGCCCCCGCGCCGGGAGCCCCCGCCCTCACCAGGGGACGGCCCCCGCCTCGTCGAAGAACCCGCCGCGCGGCCCGTCGTCGGGCAGGGTGGCGAGCCGGATCGCGATCGCGGCCCCCTGCTCCGGGGTCCGCGAGCCGTTGAACCCCGTGAAGTCCGTGGCCACGTATCCGGGGCAGGCCGCGTTGACGATGATGCCGGTGTCGGCGAACCGGCGGGCGTACTGGACGGTGACGGCGTTGAGCATGGTCTTGGACGGCGCGTACGCCGCCAGCACCGGTCCCGTTCGCAGGGTCAGGGACCCCATGTTGCTCGACATGTTGACGATCCGCGGCGCGTCCGAGCGGCGCAGCAGCGGCAGCATCGCGTTGGTGACCCGGACCACCCCGAACACGTTGGTCTCCAGCACGGTGCGCACGACGTCCAGGTCCAGCGTGGTCGGGTCCTGCCCGCCGCCGTCGGAGCGGCCGGCGATGCCCGCGTTGTTGACGAGTACGTCCAGGCGCCCCGCCTCCTCCTCGACGGCCTCCGCCGCCGCGGCGACACCCTCGTCGGAGGTGACGTCCAGCGCGACCCCGAACGCGTCGACGCCCTCGGAGCGCAGCCGCTCCACCGCCGCCTCGCGCCGCCCCTCGTCGCGCGCCCCCACCGCGACCCGGAACCCGACCTGTCCGAGGCCCCGTGCGATGGCGAGGCCGATTCCCTTGTTCGCGCCGGTGACCAGCGCGGTCTTCGTGTCGTTCACGGGTCCCATCCTCGGGGGGCCGCGAGCCCGGCGTCCAAGACCGAGTGGGTCCACTGTGATACCCGCCGGGTATCGGCCGGTAGTCTGCCGACGTGGACCACCTCGAGACCCGCGAGCTGCGGTACTTCGTCGCCGTCGCCGAAGAGCTGCATTTCGGGCGCGCCGCCGAGCGGCTCGGGATCGCGCAGCCCCCGCTGTCCCGTGCGATCCGCCGGCTCGAACACCGGATCGGCGTCCGGCTCCTCGACCGGGACCGGCGCCGCGTGGAGCTCACCCCGGCGGGCGCGGTGCTGCTCCGGGAGGCCCGGTCGGCCCTCGACGCGGTCGAGGCCGCCGTCCACCGGACACGGCGCGCCGGGGACCCGAAGCGGCCGCTGGTGCTCGCGACCAAGGCCGGCGCCTCCCACGAACTGCTGCGGAGCCTCCTCGACCGGGCGGCCGGCGAGCCCGGTGCCGCGCCGGTCGACGTCCTGCTGTGCGAGGTCGGTGAACAGGCGGGCCTGCTGCGCAGCGGACGCGCCGACGTGGCGCTCATGCACCGTCCGTTCGACGACCTCGCCGGGTTCGACACCGAGGACCTCCACACCGAGGGCCAGGTCGCGATCCTGCCCGCGGACCACCCGCTGGCGTCGCACGAACGGCTCACGCTGGCCCAGGTGCAGGACGTCCCGGGGCTGCCGATCGCCCGGTGGCCGCGGCTCGACGGGTCCTACCCGGACGGGCCCGGGCCGAAGGTGGGCACCCAGGCGCAGCTCGCCCAGCTCGTGGCGCTCGGCAGGACGCTGCTCGTCATCCCCGCCTCCAGCCGCGCCTGGCAGTGGCCAGAACACGTCGCGGTGCCCGTCGTCGACGCCCCGGAGGTCACCACGGTGATCGCCTGGCCGCCCCACAGCCGGTCCCGGGCGGTCGCCGCGCTGGTCCGCACGGCGGCCGGGCTCCACGGCGCCCCCCTGCCCGTGTCCTCGGACTGACCGCACCGGGGCACACCGGGGCCCGGTGGAGCCGGGGCGGGCACGGGGGGCGGGCCGCCGGGCGCCGTTCCCGGCCCCGTGCGACGGCCGGCGGTTCTCCGACACCCGCAGCGCGTTTCTCTCTATCCCGCATAGAATATCTTCTATTCTCGATAGAGAACAGAGTGGGCGCCGAGCCGCCGCGGCACCCCCGGCCGCCCCGCCCGGCCGGACACCGCCCCTTCCCGCCCTGTGCGGAAGGACGGCGCCCGCGCGACGACGTGAGGTGGTACCCATGCCGGAGCGGTTCCGCCGCCCGTCCCCGCCCCGCCGTGCCGCACGCGCCCGGCGCCGGCTCCCCGCCGCGGCGCTGTGCCTGCTCCTGGCCGCCACCGCCTGCGGCAGGCCCGGACCCGCCGACCCGGTCGACGCCCTGCCGCTGGACGGGGAACCGACCCCCGCCCCGGAGGTGGAACCGGGTCGGTTCCCCGGACCCGTGGACGGTTCGGCCGGATGGGCCACGCCCTACTCCTCCGAGCCCAAGGGCTCCGACACCGGGTTCGTCGGCCCCGTGTCCCCGGAGGGCGGGGGCGAACTGCACTTCGTCGGCATGGACGACCGGGGCCGCACCCGCTGGTCCACCGAGCGCAACCCGAGCTGCACGGGGTTC
This sequence comes from Nocardiopsis sp. NPDC006139, assembly GCF_040614155.1. Classification (NCBI taxonomy): domain Bacteria; kingdom Bacillati; phylum Actinomycetota; class Actinomycetes; order Streptosporangiales; family Nocardiopsidaceae; genus Nocardiopsis; species Nocardiopsis sp. NPDC006139. The sequence continues at coordinate 83,511 of NZ_JBEXTT010000009.1, read as the reverse complement.
GCCCTCACCCGCACGGGCGGCGGCGACGACCTGGTGGTGCTGCTCGACAGCGACGCGGCACCCGAGCGCGGGCTGCTGGCGACCCGGACCACGGCGGCCGCCCTCGATCCCGAGACCGGGCGCAAGGTGTGGGGGCCCGTGGAGGTGCCCGGTACCTGGGTGGGGCCGGGTCTGGTGTTCGCGCAGGTCGCGCACACCGTCATGAGCGCCGAGACCGGGCCCGCTGTGGCCCTGGCCGCGGACACCGGACGCGTCGCGGCCGACGAACGGCAGGGGGACGCGGTCCTGCACGAGTACCAGGGCACCGTGCTCCTCCACCGCGACGGAGCGCTGCGCGCGGTCGACGCCGGCTCCGGACGGGAACTCTGGGACCACACCGGCCTGGAGGTCCCCGCCGCCCTGGAAGGGGCGGCGGGGGAGGCCGCCGTGTCCTACGGCCCCCGCCCCGTGAGCGACTCCGCGCCGGTGGCCGTGATGGCCTGGGAGCGGGGGGAGGCCGCGGCCTACACCGTCCACGGCCTGGAAGACGGCCGGACGCTGGCGGAGTTCTCCTCGCGGTCCGAGCCCGTACCGGTCGGCGACGAGCACGGGCGCGCCGCGGTCGCGGGCACCTCGGCCCGGTCCGGCGCACCCGTGATCACGGGCTGGGACGGCGCCCCCGGAACCGGCGGCTGGACGGTGGAGGCGGAGGCCGGGGAGCGGCCCGTCCGCATCGTCTCCGGCTACCTGTACACCGAGGCCGGCGGGGAGAACCGCGTCCGCTCCATGGCCGACGGCGCGCTCCTGGACAGCGGTGCGTGGGAGGCGCCCGTGGCCGGGACGGCCGGCGGGGCGGCCGCGATGCCGGTGCCCGGCGGAGGCGGCGCCTACGCCCTGTTCCCGTCACCGGGCGCAGAGCGCGGGCAGGGGGGTGCGTGATCACTATGCTGAGGGGGATTCCGATGTCGACCGGTGGGATGCGGATGCCATGATCGCTGGGCTGGGACCGCTGGAGGCCGCGGTCATGGAGGTGCTCTGGCGCGCGCCCGGACCCCTGCCCGTGCGCGGCGTCCTGGAGGGGCTCACCGACCACGAGGTCGCCTACACCACCGCCTCCACCGTCCTGGAGAACCTGCGCCGCAAGGGCTGGGTCGACCGCGAGCGGACCGGCCGCCTGTGGTTCTACCGCCCCCGGCGCGACCGGTCGACGCACGCGGCCGAGGTGATGCACGAGGCGCTGGCCGACAGCCGCGACTCCGAGGCGACGCTGCTGCGCTTCGTGGACGCCATGCGGCCCGAGGAGGTGCGGGCCCTGCGGGCCCTGCTCGCCGACCTGCCCGACGAGGAGGAGCGGTGACCTGGTCCTTCGCCGCCCTGTGCGCCGTGGCCGCGGTCGGTGTGCGCGGACCCGCGGTACTGCGCCGCACCGCCCGCGACTGCGGCCCGGGACCACGCGCCATGCTGGCTCTGTGGACCGCGGCCACCGCGGCCTGGGTGCTCTCCTGCGCCGCCCTGCTCGGCGTGCTCGCCGCGGAGCTGCTGGGGCCGGCGGTCAAGGGCGTCATCGCCGCGTGTGTGAGCGTCCTCCAGGCACTGGAGCGCAACCACGCCGGATGGGGGATCGGTGCCGGGGCCGTCCTGGTGCTGGCCGCCCTCGCGCGGCTGCTGTGGACCGCCGCCCGCCAGGGGCGCGCGGGGCTGTCCTGGCGCCGGGCCCACCACCGGGACCTGCTCACCGCGGCGCGGCGCCGCCGCCTGTACGGCCACCCCGTGTGGCTGCTCGACACCGCCGAACCGGGCGCCTACTGCGTCCCCGGGACCCGGGGCGGCGTCGTCATCACCAGCGGGGCGCTGGAGGTGCTCACCGCGGCGCAGGCCCGCGCGGTCCTGGCCCACGAGCGGGCCCACCTGCGCGGCCGGCACCACCTGCTGGTCGGCTGGGTCCGGCTCCTGGACCGCGCGTTCCCCGGGGTCCCGCTGTTCCGCGCCGCGGCGCGCGACGTCCCCGAACTCGTGGAGTGGGCCGCCGACGACCGCGCCGTGCGCGCCGTGGGGATGCGCCCCCTGGTCCACGCGCTGGGATCCCTCGCGCGGACCGGGCAGGCCGGGCCGGGCGGGCCGACCGGTGCCGCGCGGACGCTGTCCATCGCGGGCGCGTGCCCGGTCGAGCGCGTCCGCCGCCAGGTCCAGCGCCCCACGGGGTGCCGGATCTGGAGGGGGAGGCTCCGCGCCGGGGCCGCCGCCGTGCTCGTCACGCTCCCCCTGGTGTTCACGGTCGCGTCCGCCCTGGCCGCGGTGCTGATCCCCCACTGCCGCTGCGCAGGCTGACCGCCCCGGACCCGGGGCACTCTGCCGGGCACGGGCGCGCCGGGGGAGCGGTCCGGCACGGCGACCGCGCGTCAGCTTCCGGGCTCCCCCTCGTCGGCCGCCTCCACCAGGCGCCTGAGCGTGCGCACGTCACCGGGGGACATGGCGCCGACGAACCTCAGCAGGGTGCTCCCCGGCCGGTCGCTGCCGGCCAGGGCCCGGTGCATGTCCTGCGCCGCCCGCTCACTGCGGTCCAGCACGGGCCGGTAGAACCAGACCAGCCCCCGCTGCTCGCGGTCGACCCACCCCTTGGCGTGCAGGTTGCCGAGCACGGTGGCCACCGTGGTGTAGGCGGGGCCGTCCCCGCCGAGGTGCCGGGCGACCGCGCGCACCGTCACCGGCCCCTCCGCCTCCCAGACGGATTCCATCACCGCCGACTCCAGAGGTCCCAGCGTCCCGCCGCCCATCGCCCGCGGCCACCCCTTCCCGTGCCCTGTCCGGCCCCGGCCGTCGCGGCGCCCACGGCCAGTATGCGCCGGTCCGGCGGTGGGGCGCGCCCCGCCCGATCTATCTTCCTTAGTAGGTCTACTATGTACGATAGAAACCACATCGGACGGAGGAAGGCCGAGCATGCCCGATGCGCCGAAGAGGGGGACCGGACCCGGGGGGCGTTCCGCGGGGGACGGTGAGACGGGCCGCGGCGGCGAGGGCCGCGGCACCTCCTGGAAGGTGCCGCTGGTCCTGGGGGCGGCCCTGCTCCTGATCGCCGCCGTGATCACCCTGGGGCGCTCCGGGCAGGACACCGGAGCCGAACAGGACCGGGCGGCGGCACCGGACACGGCCGGCGCCCCGTCCGAGCCCACCGGGGCGGACGGGGAGGCACCCGACTCCGCTGCCGCAGCCGGAACCGAGGCGCCCATGGCCCGCAGGCAGCCCGACGACCCCACCGCCCTGGGCGAGGTCGACGCGCCGGTCGTCATGGTCGTCTACTCCGACTACCACTGCCCCTACTGCGGGCGCTGGGTCGAGGAGACCCGGCCCGAACTCATGCACTACGTCGACTCCGGCGACCTGCGCATCGAGTGGCGCGACTTCCCCATCATCACCGACACCTCCGAGGCGGTCGCCCTGGCCTCCCGCGCCGCCGCGGCCCAGGGCGCCTTCTGGGAGTTCCACGAGGCCTACTACGCCATCGACGAGGGGTCCGACCGGCGCGACCCTGAGGCGGCCGTCGCCCGCATCGTCGACGACCTGGGACTGGACCCCGAGCGGTTCGACGAGGACCGCAACGGCGCCGCGGCGGCCGAACTGGTCGGGCGCGACTTCTCCGAGGGCCTGTCGATCGGCGTCACCTCGACCCCGGCCTTCCTCATCAACGGGCAGGCCGTCATGGGCGCCCAGCCGCTGGAGGTGTTCGAGACGGTCATCGACGACTCCCTGGAGGCCGTGGCCGCCCAGGCCGGGGGAGGGGGACGGTGACCGACATCGGGTTCGCCGCCGCCCTGGCCGGGGGAGTGCTCGCCCTGCTCAGCCCGTGCAGCGCCCTCCTGCTGCCCTCCTTCTTCGGCTACGCCTTCCGCGACCCGCGCCGCCTGGTGGCGCGCACGACCGTCTTCTACCTCGGGCTGTGCACCTCCCTGGTGCCCCTGGGGGCGGGGTCGGCACTGGTCGGCCGCCTGGTCTACGGCGAGAGGGAGCTGCTGATCACCGTCGCCGGGTGGCTCGTCATCGCCTTCGGCGTCGCCCAGATCGCGGGCCTGGGCTTCTCGTCCCGGCTGGCGCAGCGCATCCAGGGGCGCCTGGCGGGCAGGAGGGACACGGCGTCGGTCTTCGTCCTGGGCGCGGTGTACGGGTTCGCCGGGTTCTGCTCCGGCCCCATCCTGGGCGCGGTGCTCACCGTCGCCGCCACCGGCGGCACCGTGCGCGGCGCCCTGCTGCTGGCCGCCTACGCCCTGGGCATGGCGGCCCCGCTGTTCCTGCTGGCCCTGCTCTGGGACCGTTACGACCTCGGGTCCCGCCGCTGGCTGCGGGGCCGGACCTTCCGCGTGGGGCCGGTGGAGTTCCACACGACCGCGCTGCTGTCGGGCCTGATGTTCATCGGGGTCGGGGTCCTGTTCCTCGTCTCCGACGGGACCGCGGCCCTGTTCGGCGGCACGGGCCGCCTGGACGAGGCCGCCCACCGCCTCCAGGAGTGGATCTTCGGGATCGGCGGCTCCGGGGCCGACGCGGTCCTGCTGGCGGCGCTGGGGCTGGTGCTCATCGCGGTGGGGCTGCGCGGCCGGTACCGGCGCGGCAGGCGGGAGGAGGACGCCGCCCCGTCCGGCCCGCCCGCGGGAGAGCGGTAGGGGCCGGCCCGCCAGCGCCCGCGGCCGGGTCCCGGGGCCGCTCGGTGCCGGGGCCGCTTCCGGGGGCGCGGCGCGCCGCCCCCGTGCCGCCGGTGCCGGCCCCGGTGCCCGGGGCGCCCGGACCGCCCCCGGGACCGGGATGACACCGGCCGCCGCTGCGGCCCGCCCCACCCCCGCCCCCGCGGACCTTCACCGCACTAGGCGACCGTGCGGATGAGCTTCTTGTTGAGGAACTCCTCCATGCCGGGACGCCCCAGCTCGCGGCCGAAACCCGAGCGCTTGACACCGCCGAAGGGCAGTTCGGCGCCCTCCGCACCGACACCGTTGATGAAGACCATCCCGGTGTCGAGGCGGTCGGCGACGCGCCGCGCCTGCTCGGGGTCGGTGGTGAACACGTACGACCCCAGGCCGTACGGGGTGTCGTTGGCGATCCGTACCGCGTCCTCCTCGTCCGCGGCCGGGAACACCAGGGCGACGGGGCCGAACAGCTCCTGTCGGGCCACGGGGAGGTCGGTGGTGAGACCGGTGAGGAGGGCCGGCGGGTAGTAGGCGCCGTGGGGCTCCTCCGCCCTGACCAGGTGCGCCCCCTGGGCGACGGCGGCGTCGACCTGGCTCCCCAGGGTCCGGGCGGCGGCGGCCGAGGCCAGCGGCGCCCCGGACCACCCGGCCGGCAGCCGGGCGGCGAACCGCTCCACGAACGCGTCGTACAGCTCCGCGACGACCACGAACCGCTTGGCCGCGTTGCACGCCTGGCCGGTGTTGTCGAGGCGGGACGCCACCGCGGCGTCGACGACCGAGTCGAGGTCGTCGGTGGACAGCACGATGAAGGGGTCGGAGCCGCCGAGTTCGAGCACGACCTTCTTCAGGTGCCGCCCCGCGATCTCGGCGACGGCGGAGCCGGCCCGCTCGGAGCCGGTGAGCGAGACCCCCCGCACGCGCGGGTCGGCGATCATCGCGCCCACCTGCTCGTTGGTCGCGTAGACGTTGACGTACGCGCCCTCGGGGAAGCCCGCCCGGGTGAAGAGCTCCTGGAGGAGTTCGGCGGTGTCCGGGCACTGCGGGGCGTGCTTGAGGACGATGGTGTTGCCCGCCGCGAGGTTCGGGGCGGCGAACCGGGCGACCTGGTAGGCGGGGAAGTTCCACGGCATGATGCCCAGGAGGACGCCGAGCGGGGAGCGCCGCAGCACGGCTCCGCCGGGCCCGGAGGTGACGTCGAGCGGCTCGTCGGCGAGGAACTCCTCGGCGTGGTCGGCGTAGTAGTGGTAGATCTCGACGCAGAAGTCGACCTCCTGCCCGGCCTCGGCCAGGGGCTTGCCCATCTCCCGCACGATGCCCGCGGCCAGGGCGGCGCGGTGCTCCGTGTGGAGGTCGCCCAGGCGACGCAGCAGCGCGGCGCGCTCGGCCGCGGCGCCGGTGCGCCCCCACTCCGCGGCCCGGTGGGCACGGGCGAGGGCCGCTTCGATCTCGGCGTCCGTGGCGGCCGGGCGGGTGGTGTGGACCCGGCCGGTGGCGGGGTCGGTGACGGCGTACATGGTCCTCCAAGCGGGTGGGCGTGTGCGGGACGGCGGGGCGGCCCGGGGCGCGGTGGGCCACCGGGTCACGGGGTCACGGTCGCAGGATCGTGCGCAGGCCGGATCCGGCCTCGAGGTCGGCGAACGCGGCCTCGACCTCGGACAGGGGGCGGGTGGCGCCGATGAGGTCGTCCAGCGGCAGCCGCCCCGCCAGGTACAGCCGCGCCAGCTTCGGGATGTCGATCTGGCCGACGCTGGAGCCGTAGTTGCAGCCGAGGATCCGCTTCCCCTGGTCGGCGAGGTCGAACAGGTCGAACGCGCCGGTCGCCCCGGTGGGGGCCATCCCGACGAGGACGGCGGCCCCGCCCGAGGTGAGCATGGCCGGCAGGGTCTCGATCACCCGGGGGCTGCCGATCGCCTCGAACGCGTGGTCCACGCCCCCCAGCTCCCTTCGGCACCAGGCGGCGACGTCGGTCGCGGCCCCGTCCAGGACGTGGGTGGCGCCGAACCGCAGCGCCGCCTCGCGCCGCTCGGGCGACAGGTCGACGGCGATGATGGGATCGGCGCCGACGAGCGCGAGCCCCATGACCACGGACAGGCCGACCCCGCCGGTGCCGATGACCACGGCCGACTCGCCGGGCCGCACCTCGGCGGTGTTGGTGACCGCGCCGATCCCGGTGGTGATGGAACAGCCCAGCAGGGCGCCCACCTCGAAGGGGAGCTCCCGGGGCACCTTCACCGCCGCGGACTCGGGGACGGTGAGGCGGCCGGTGAACGCGCCCAGGCCCAGGTAGGGCCACACCGGGTCGCCGTCGGCGTCGGTGAAGGGCGTGGTCCCGTCGGGCAGGGTGTTCTCGACGGCACGGGTCTCCGTGCACAGCCAGGCCCTGCCGGCCGCGCACTTGCGGCACCGGCGGCAGGGCGCGAACCAGGACAGGACGACGTGGTCGCCCGGTTCCAGGCCGGTCACCCCGGCTCCGGTCCCGGTGACCACGCCCGCCGCCTCGTGGCCCAGGACCAGGGGCCGGTCGGTGGGCCAGTCCCCGTTCACGATGTGCAGGTCCGAGTGGCACACGCCCGCGGCCCGCACCTCGATCTCCACTTCGCCGGGGCCGGCGGGCCGGAGGGCGACCTCACGGGTGTGCATCCCCCGGTCGGGGTCGACGACGACGGCCGGGGAGGGGTGTGACGACATCAGGGCGTCTCCAACTTCTCTTCCTGGTTCTGGTTCTGGTTCGCGGGGAGGCGGGTGTGGGGCTTGGCGATCGCCACGTAGACGAGGCCGACGGCCAGCAGCACGGAGAAGACGAGGACCACGGCCCAGACCTGGACCCAGCTGCCGCCGACCGGCGCGAGCTCGACCCGCGGCCAGGCGATGTTGGTCGCCTCGAAGAGCAGCCAGACCACGGCCAGGACGTTGATCACCAGGCCGGCGCGGCCCAGGTCCACCCGCCCCCGGGAGGGCCGCCAGCGTCCGGTGAGGCGGGCGACGAGCGCCACGACGGCGACCGAGAGGAAGACGAAGTAGAACCCGCCGGAGCCGAAGGCGATCAGGGTCGCCGCCGCGTTGCCGTTCAGGCCGAGCAGCAGGCCGAGGCTGGCGAGGACCGCCGTGACCACGAGCGACACCCACGGGATCTGGCGAGGGCCGACTGTGGCCAGGGTGGCGGAGAAGGGCAGCTGCCGGTCGCGGGCGAACGCGTAGACGGCACGGCCGATGTAGGTCTGGATGGAGATGGCGCAGGCGATGAACGCCAGCAGGACGACGGCGATGAAGGGCTTCTCGCTCCAACCGCCCAGACCCGCGGTGACGGCGGTGAAGACCGGGTCCGCGAGCCGACCGGCGACGGCCTCCTCCGGGTTCGGCAGGGCCAGCGTGACGGCGAGACCGGTGAGCAGGACGGTGAAGGCGACGAACAGGTAGGCGCGGATGAGGGCCCGGGGGACGTTGCGCCGGGGCTGCTCGGTCTCCTCGGCGACCTGGGTGGTGGCGTCGAAGCCGAGGAACGCCCAGCCGGCCACGGCCAGGCAGGTCAGGAATCCGGCCAGGACCGATCCGCCGGAGGCGGCCTGGGCCCCCAGGGTCTCGAAGAGGATGCCGAACCCGTTGTTGTGCGCGAAGACGAGCAGGAACACGCTCACCGCGATGGAGGCGACGCCCTCGGCGACGATGCCCGCGTTGAGGAAGTGCTTGACCGGGTTGACGCCCAGGAGGTTGATCCCCAGCGCCACCGCGATGAAGACCACGCCCAGCAGCACGTGGTGGAGGGGCTCCAGCGGCCCGTCGCTGAAGAGCATGTGCAGCCACGTCGCCCCCAGGTAGGCCACGGTCGTCAGCGAGGCGATGGCCGAGGCGAGGTAGATCCACCCCACCAGCCAGCCCTGGCGCGGACCGGCCAGGCGTCGCACCCACTGGTAGACGCCGCCGGTGACGGGGAACTGGGAGGACAGCTCGACGTAGACGACCGCGACGAGCAGCTGCCCCAGGAAGGCGAGGAGGACCGCCCAGATCCAGGCGGGGCCGGCGAAGACGAACCCGAGCTGCACCACGGCGTAGATGCCCACGACGGGCGAGATGGTGGCGAACCCGATGGCGAACACGGCCCATACGGACAAGCTGCGTCGAAGTTCCTGCCGGTAGCCGTATTCGGCCAGTTCACCGGCATCGGTGCGTGAGTTGTCCACGTTCGTCTCCTGTGAGGGATGCGCGACGGCTCCCGAGGGCCGGCGGCGCCCGGGGAGCGGGGCGCGGTGGGCCGGGCCGGGGAAGGATCCGGTGCCGTCGGCGGTACGGCCGACGGAGCGGGTTCGAGCAGGTCACCCTACGGATCGCGCTTATTGTTCGCGAAGCCAATAAGATACTGGGTGCTTAGCCAATAGCATCTGTGGCATGACGTCAAGCGATCGCAGGAAACGAGTTCGCAAAGCCCCCGAGGAGCGCCGCGACGAGATCGTGGCGGCCGCGGCCCGGACCGGGCTCGTCGAGGGCCTGGAACGCATCACCCTGCGCCGGGTGGCGGACGACCTCGGGGTGCGCCCCGGCCTGGTCGGCCACTACTTCCCCGTGGTCGAGGAGCTCGTGGCCGAAGCCTTCACCAGCGCGGCCCTGGGGGAACTGGACGTCCTGCTCCCGGAGACGCCCGCGGAACCCGCCCCGGGGGAGACGGCGCCGGCGGCGATGCCGATCCTGCGGGACTTCCTGAGCAGGATGTCGGGCCCCGTGTTCGACGACGTCAGCAGGCTCTGGCTCAACGCCCGGCACCTCGCCCGCTACCGGCCCGCCCTGCGCGAGAGGGTCGTGAGCCAGGAACTGCTCTGGTGTCGGCGGGTGGAACAGGTCCTCGCCCTCGGCGTGGAGCAGGGGAGCTTCCGCTGCGACGACCCGTGGGGCGCGGCCGTGCGGATCATGGCCGCCATCGACGGGGCCAACTCCTACATCAACACCAGCGCGCCACAGCGCTCGGAACCCCTGACCGAGATGGTCCGCACCCTCGTGGAAGCCGAACTGGGACTGGGCCGGGACGCCCTCCGCGCCCCGAGCCCGGCCCCGGCCCCGAACACCTGAGCACCGGGCCGGGGGCGCGGCCGCATGGGCGTGCCGGCACTCCCCGGCCCGGCCGGAGCACACACCGGGACGGCGCCACCGGCCGCTCAGTGCTGCGCGGATCCCAGGGCATCGGGGCCGGTGGCACGGTCGGCAGGGGAGCGGCCCGCCCCAGGCCCGCGTTCGGTGCCCACGGCGAACGCTCGACCGGCGATGACGGTGTCCTGTGCCGGGTGCGATGGAGGCCCCCGAGGGATGAGCCGGACCCCTGTTATCCTGCGCTGGTGTCAGCGATCAAACAGTTCCAGGTGACCTTCGACTGCGCGGAACCCGCGCGCCTCGCCGCTTTCTGGTGCGAGGTGCTGGGGTACGTCATACCGCCGGTCCCGGAGGGCTTCGCCACCTGGGAGGAGTACCACCGCTCGCTGCCACCCGAGGACGAGATCTACTTCGCGTGCACCGATCCCTCCGGCGTGGCTCCGCGCCTGCTCTTCCAGCGGGTCCCCGAAAGCAAGGTCGTCAAGAACCGGGTGCATCTCTGTGTGCGGACCGGCGCCGGGCTCGTGGGCGACGAGCGCCTGGCCACCCTCGAGGCCGAATGCGCACGGCTGATGGCTCTGGGCGCGAAGCACGTGCTGACGCAGCGCGCCGACGGCGTCAACGAGTCGTGCATCACGATGCAGGACATCGAAGACAACGAGTTCTGCCTCTCCTGAAGCTCCTCCGAGACGCCAGGTCGAGAGCCGTGCAGATCACGGTGCGCATGCCGATCGATGACACCTCTGATCGGGGGGAAGAGAACCAGCGGCGCCTGGCACGCATCCGCCACGCCATCGAATCGTGAGCTGTTCCTGGTGTCGGTATTCGGGGGCGCCTGACGTCATCCGGCACACCTCAAAGTCGCCATCACACCCGGCACGGAACACTCTCACCTGCCGGAACTGATGCCGAGGAGGCATGATGGCTGACGGGACGCTGTTCTGCGCGCTGCACGGCACCCTGGAACTCCACCCGTGGTACGACCCCGCCACCGCCGACGCCGACCCCTACATCCTGTTCCACGCACGGTCCCAGACCCACCGATGGCTGGCTCCGCCCGACGACGGGAGGCCCGAAGCGGGGCTGTGGGGCATGAACGACGCCGGCCTGGACCCGCTCGATGAGGGCAGCCGGAGGCTGTGGTTCCAGGTCTCCCACCAACCGCCCGCCGTGCCCCGCCGTGCGGTGCCCGCCCAGCAGATGCTGGACTGCGCCGGGGCCGTCGCCGACCGCGTGGGCCGCCTCGGCCTGGAGGCCGCCCAACTCCTCGTCCCCCTCCAGGACCTTCCTCCCGGTCCCGACGAAGGCTCCTACGGCGACCTCGTGAGCGCACTTCCCTGGTTCGCCGAACTGCCCGACCAGGCCCGCACCGCCGTGGTGGTGAGCCTGGCCTCCGGCACCGGCACAGAGGCCGCCGACGCCGCCCCGGCCATGGCGGAGCGGCTACGCGAGATCCGCCAGCAGGTCTTCACCGATATCGCCGCCGCACCCGGCCGGGACGCGGCCCAGGGGTTGACCCCCGGGATCCCCGACTTCGCGGGCGCCGAGCGGGAGCGGGAAGGGCACCGTGCGACCTTCGAGGGACACCTGGCGGAGTGGTCCTATGACGCGATCGGGTGGCTGATGGCCTTCCTCTGCGAGGCCGCGATCGAGCAGGGCGTGCGTGCCCCTGTGGTCGCCACCGTCCGCCTGAGCCCGCGGCCCGGTGAGTGAGCGGGCAGCCCGGCACGGCTGGTTCCGGGGAGGGCTCCCGGTCTGCACCAGGGCCTCGGAAAGCACCCTGTTCTGCACTGAACTCGCAGGAGGCAATGGAGCGTGCCGGGATCGCCTCCCGTCACTCAGTCGGGGTGCGGATGAATCCGACGGGCCACGTTTTGGCTCCGGGCTATGCCCAACCGCGGGTTGGGCATAGCTGCCACCTTCGCGCAGATCTGGGAGGACGGCCACTCCCTACCTCTATGGTGTGGGGCGTCCCTAGACCGGCCGGACGTCGAAGGCGCTAACGCTCGTCTGCGACACTCCACCGACAGCCGCGCGTTGAACACAGCGGAAGCGTGACGCGCTCTGGGCTCGCTAACGACCCTCACTGACCCTAGGCACTGTTTTTTGGAAGTGGGAGCAGAGCGGGTTCGTCCTGGCAGGGTGGCTGAACGTGCCCGGATGCCATGAACTCTCCGACGCCGAGTGGGCCCTGCTCGCCCCGCTCATGCCCGCCGCCTCCGTAAGGGCAAGAAATGGGCTGACCACCGCAAGATCATCAACGCGATCCTGTTCCGCACCCGCACCGGCATTTTCTGGCGGGATCTGCCGGAACGCTACGGGCCCCGGGAGCCCGCCGCCGGACGCCACCGCCGCTGGTGCAACGACGGCACCTGGCAAAGGATCGCCGACCGGCTGCGGATCGACGCCGCTGGCGGCCAAGAGCTCATCGCCGGCATCGATTCGACCACGGTGCGGGCCCATCAGCACTCCGCTGGGGCAGCGAAAAGGGGGACTGGGGCCGGGACGAACCGGACCGGGCCGAAGCACTCGGTCGCTCCCAGGGCGGGCCGGTCACGATCCCGGGCCAGCGCGGGGACAGCCTGATGTTCGAGCCCTTGATGGGTGCTCTGCGGCTGCCTCGCAGCATCTGGCGGCCGCGCATCCGCCCGGACCGGGTGCTGGGAGACCGGGCCTACTCCAGCCGGGCCAACCGGGAGCATCCGAGGCGCCACAAGATCGAAGCGACCATCCCTCAGCCCCGCGACCAACGCGAGCACCGCGAACGCGAGGAGCCGGCGGGCAACAGGCCCCCGGTCTTCGACCGGGCGGCTTACCGGGAGTGCAACACGGTGGAGCGGTGCATCGACCTGCTCGAGCAGAAACGGGCGGTCGCGACCCGCTATGACAGCGGGCTGTGATCTTCGACGGGATCGTGCAGGTCGCCTCGATCTGGATCCGGCTCCGAGACCTCACCCGTTCAAAACAATGCCTAGCCCATCGGATCAGAGGACCCTTAGGAGGGCTGATCATCAGACAGCTAGTTCTTGTAGCTCTGCAGTACCTGCTGGTGCACGGTGTCTAGGTCAGCCCCCAGGTGCGTCAGGAGGTGCGAGGCGGTGCAATCCGGTAGCCGGGTTAGGCCGAGCAGCAGGTGCTCGGTTCCGATGTAGCTGTGCCTGAGTTCGAGAGATGCGCGTATCGTCTCTGACAGGAAGCTCTTGGTTTCAGGGCTGAAAGGGATGTGTCCCGAGGGGCGTTGCTCTCCACAGCCGATTGTTTCCCTGACATGACTTCGCGCCGTTTCGAGATCGACACCGAGCCCATGCAGGACTCCGGAAGCGATGCCCGCGTCTTCGCGGAGCAGTCCGAGCAGCAGGTGCTCGGTTCCGATGTAGTCGTGGTTGAGGTCCCGTGCTTCTTCTTGGGACTGGACCACCACCCGCCGGGCCCGATCGGTGAACCTTTCGAAGGCTCCTTGCTTCTGCTCATTCGAGCGATTCGCTTGGTCGACCATCTTTTGCCTCACCTGTTGGTGTGCTCGGTCCAAGGGGGTTCCGAGGGTGAGCAATGCCTGGGCGGCTGCGCCATCGCTAACTTTGAGTAGGCCGAGTAGTAGGTGCTCGGGGCCGATGAACTCGTGCCCGAACTGGAGGGCCTCGCGGAGGGTCCACTCTAAGCACTCCTTGACTTGAGGGGTGAAGGGGGCGTAGCCGTCCGGACGGCTTTGCCCACGGCCGTTTTTCTTGATCACCTCGGCTAGGACGGTATCGTAGTCGACTCCCACGGATTTCAGGGCGATTGAGGCGACGCCCTTGCTTTCACTGATTAAGCTGAGTAGTAGGTGTTCGGTGCCGGTATGCTCGTGGCCTAGCTCCCTTGCCTTCTCTTGGGACAGTATGAGAACGCGCAGACTTGGACCTGTGAATCTTTCAAGGAAACGCTGACCTTGCTGCTCCTGTTCGTCCGGAGGGGCGACCTTGGAGTCGACTTTGCTCACCTCTGAGGCACGCTGGTACCAGTGCTCGGATTCCTTTTCATCGTTTTTCTTTCCAAATAGATGTCCCAAACTCATCATGGCATCGCGATCACCTGCCTCCGCTGCCTTTCGGTATAGGAACTCGGCTTCGGTGGTATCTCCGTGCTCAGTGAGCAGGTCAGCGAGAGTGATCATGGCCCGGGTGTGGCCGTGTTCGGCCGCGCGCCGGAGCCAGAACTCTGCCTCGTCCTTGTTCCACCATCGCGTGGCCTTCAAAGCGCCGAGCTTGGCCATGGCATCGGCATCGCCTCTCTCGGCTTCTGCGTTCCAGAGCTCTTCCATTTTGTGTTTTTTGAGCGATCTTTGAACGAGTGCACGCAGGCGTGCGGGAAAGAGTAAGAAAATTCTGAATACAAGGTTGCGTCGGGCGTCACCCAAACCTTTTTTGGCTGCCTTTCGATACCACTTTCTTGCCTCTCTGATATTTCCCCTGGCCTCCTCGAGAATCCCGAGTCCCACCAAGGAGCCAGGATCTCCATTTTCAGCTGCACGTCGCCACCAGGCCCCGGCTTTCTCGTACTCGCCCCGCCGCTCGTGCATTCCAGCGAGGCGTTTCATGGCCCGGGTGTCGCCATGGTCGGCCGCGCGATGGAGCCAGGACTGAGCCTCGGTGAACTCGCTCTGGTCCTCAAGCAGGGCACCGAGCTCAGCCATGGCATAGGCATTGCCGCTCATGGCGGCAATGCGGAACCACTGTTCTGCTTCCTCTGCGTCTCCACGTCTGGCTAGAAGTTCACCGAGGTTGAGAACAGCGATCAGGCTTCCGTTTTTTACCGCCTTCCGATACCAGGATTCGGCTTCTGATGATTTTCCTTGCTCTTCTGATAGAACGCCAAGGCTGTTCATCGCACGCGGCTCGTTCTCAGCGGCCGCACGCTGCCACCAGGCCTCGGCCTCGTCTGCAATCCTTCGCTTGTTTAGAAGGGCCCCCAGATAGGACATGGCCTCGCTGTTTCCACTCTCGGCGGATTTGCGCAGCCAGATCTCGGCCTCATCGAGCTCGTCCTGCTCATACAGCAGTACACCGAGACGTCGCATAACTCGGACTTCCCCGTGCTCAGCAGCTTTGCGGAAGAAAATCACAGCCTCAGCATGGTTGCCCCGACCGTCCAGTAGGAAACCGAGATTGCCCATAGCCTTGACACCGCCCATGTCAGCGGCCCGCCGGTACCAGGGTTCCGCCTCCTCTGTTCCTCCCCGGTTGTGGAGTAGGACGCCGAGGTTGGTCATGGCGGCGACAGATCCCGTGTCGATGGCCTTTCGGTACCAGGACTCCGCCTCCTCTGTTTTTCCCTGATCAGAGAGCGCCAGACCGAGGTTGGTCATGGCTCCTATGTGTCCGGCGTCGACGGCTCTCCGGAACCAGGACTCCGCCTCCGAGTGCTCCCCCCGGTCCAAGGCCAGCTGACCGAGACCGTTCACAGAGCCCGGGTGTTCCTTCTCAGCGGCCCTGAGCCACGCCATCTCGGCCACCTCGGACCGATTGCCGTCATAGGCGGCCCACCCGAGAGAGAACAGGGTGTCTGGAGCGGTGACACGGGAGAGAGCGACCTTCCAGAGGTCGGAGGGCACAGGGGTGTCGGTCTCGTCGATGAGGTAGTCGAAGGGGCGCCACAGGTCCTCGTCACCGGAAGCGGCGGGTAGCAGTAGACCACACGTGTTCTCGTGTTCGCGGGTGGCCCAGGCCAGGGCCTCTTCAAAATTCTCCGGGCGCAGCACCGGGGGAAGCGGATAGACCCGGTGGGCGGCCTCCAGTAGAGCAGAGTCTGTGTGCTCCACTCCGATCCGCGCGAGGTCGACCGCAGCGGCCACCACCCGATGGCCACGAGGGTGCCCGCCTTCTCCCCGGGCCAGGTCCTTGTTGGAACGCCAGAGGGAGGCGAGTTGAGGTGCCGACGACAGGTACTCGCTCACACCATGCCCGTGTTCGGCACGCTGGCGGTGGGCGGCGTCCGCCAATGGCTGGTTGCCGCTCTCCGCGGCGCGCTCCAACTCCGCCTCACTCCACTGACGGTCCAGCTCAATCACAGGAACGTTGCGAAGGAGTTCGCGCCCCTCATCCTCTCCGGTCCCGCCTCCATGATCGGCGGAGGGGCTGGGCGAGATGGCATCAAGGTAGGGCTTCTTACGCATGGTGGCCACGACCACCGCCCCTAGTTCGTGGAGCCGGTGAACGACAGCTCGGTTAAGGCCCGTTCCGTATTTGAGATGGCGGTCCAGGTCGTCAAGCCAGACCACCGACCGACCCCCGCTGCGTCCGTGCGCGGCAACGGCATCACAGAGTGCCGACGGGTCACATCCCACCGCTGGGACGAACACGTGTCGATCTCTTAAACGACTGGTCACCGCGTGCCAGGCGGCGCGGCTCTTGCCCGCAGTGGATGGCCCCACCACCAGTACCAGGTCGCCGTGTTCGGCTGCATGGTCGATCCGCTCTTCCAGGTCGGTATCACGGTCGCGTGCCACGTACGGCGACAGCCCCTCCCTGGACCTATGCGCTCCCGCGCGCAGCGCGTCGACCTCTCTCACCGGAGCCGACCACCAGCTGTTGCTGTTTGGCCGAGAGGTCGGTTGCGCATTGGACTCTGCCTCAGATCGCAGAGCCCAGACCCACACGCCTGTTATAGGGAGAGTGAAGGCGCCGATGCCAGCTAGCCAGCCTGTGCGCTCTACCGCCTGCCAGGACCACCCTCCACCCACCCACAGGCCGGTCCCGACCAAAACGCCCAGTAGAAGCGTGGCCAAGGCGGCGTAAATGACCTTCTTCGACCGGCTCATGACCGAACTTTCTTGCAGCGAATCCCGGTGGAGCAAGGGGGATCGAGGGATCGTTGTCGACCTCTTACTCATCCGACCGCGACGCCGGCGGCCCCTGCCCGGATCCACCTCGCTTTGGCCATGTGGCCGATTGTGGCGCGGAAACCCGCGTGGGGTAAGGAGTTTGGGTTGAACCGCCCGTATCCGGCCCGGTGGGGCGGCAGGGTGTGCGGGCCCTGGGGAACCCGCGTGACGGCGTGGGCGCAGTTGTGAGGTGTTGGGGGCGGACACGGGAATGCGCCTACATGGCACAGGAGGGCGAAGTGCTCCGCGAGGTTGGGGTCCACCTGCACTGACTTTGGACGGGGGAGCACGCTTGGAGCACGCAGGGGCCTGGAACACCGCGAGGACCTCTTGCGAGGTCCTCGGAAACCCATCTGAACTGGGGTTTTGTGGCGCACCCGGCAGGATTCGAACCTGCGGCCATCGGATTAGAAGTTAGCTGGTCCGGTGCCGCCACGTGTCATTCTGTGACGTTCCGTCCCACCCCATCCGATTCGCAGTGTCGTCTGCTGACGCCTGATGTCATCCTGTGCTGTTCCAGTCCAAGACGCTGAAGCACGAACGGAGCATGAAACGGTGGCTGACGACGTCCGATGGCACCTTGCGAGGTCCTCACCGATCGGATCAGGATGCCATGTAGTCCAGGGCGAACCTGTCCCCACAGGCCCTGGACGCGATCGCGCCCCGGACCTTCGCCGCCGTCGCGGGCCTGTGCGGTATCGCGCTGTTGGTGATCCATTAGCGGCGCCAGCGCACCACCGAAGCCGACTCTGAACGTGCCGATCGGGTCGCCCAGCGTGAGGTCATCAAGCTGTTCAATGAACGCTTCACCACCGCGTACACCGAATTGGGCAGCGAGCACGCCGCCGTGTGTCTGGGCGCAGTCCAAGCCTTGGCCCACCTGGCAGACGACGCCCCCTCCGAGCAGGAGGTGCAGGTGGTCATCGATGTGCTGTGCGCCTACGTGTGCATTGGCAGCCGAACCTGATTGAGGGCGAGGAAGAGCCTGGCCAGGAGAGCCCACATGGCGCACCTGAACACTGACATTTCCACTGCGTCGCCCACTGTCATGTTCACCGCGTCCAACATGGGTTTTAGTGTTGACTGTTGTTGATGGCCGCGAAGATGTCGGTACCGTCGCCGGTTCCGGTCGACGACCGGCCGAAGGCAGTGCCTTCGGCCGGGCAGCGAGTTTCCAGACCGTCACCGCGATCACGCGAGAGAACGGACGCATGACCAGCCTCAACGAGATGAGCGAGCGCGAGTACTTCGCCAACGTTGGCAAACGGCCAGGGATGTTCGTCGGCCGCCCCTCCTTTCACGCGTTGACCGCCTTCCTGACTGGATACGACGAGAGCTCGGAACGACACGGGACACCCGGACTGGAAGGGTGGCACGAGTGGCTGGTCGCCCGCCGAGGACGGGACTGTAACCACGCATGGCCCGGCCAGGTCCTGCACATCGCCCTTCCCGACGGCTGGGACAATCCCTGGGAGCTACCGCCCGAGCACGAAGCCCGCGCGATCGAGGTCCTCTTCCAACTCCTGAACGAGTTTCTCGCGGATCGTGAGGGCGGGGCCGAGGGGGAACCGGCTCAACGTGCAGATCACTGATATCCCCATGGTCGCAACCCGTTCTGGGGGACGTGAAGGGTGGTGGTCCGGTGACGAACGCCAGTGACGACCACGTGAAGGTCCATTTCCGCTTGGAGATAGAGGAGGACGGCTGGCCGCCCGCGAATGCCGAGAGCCTGTGGGCTGTAGACCTCGGAGGCTGGTCGGTACGGCTGGACAACACACTCTGGTTCGTCCGCGGAGTCGCCAGCGGGGACGTCATCAGGGTGCAACCCGATGACGAAGGTGTCCTGTGGGCCGGGGAAACGGTTCAGGCCTCGCAGAACCGCACCATTCGGCTCATCGTGGTGAAGGACGACGGCTCTGCCGCCGCCCGACAGAGCGTGCGGGAGGCCTTCCACCGCCTCGGTGCGACGGGCGAGGGCATCGAGCGGTTCCGGATGGTGGCCTTGGACGTCCCGCCGCAGGCGGACCTCCCGAAAATCCGCAAGCTGTTGGAGCACGGCGAGACGAAGGAGCGGTGGTACTGGGAAGAGGGATGTGTCACCGCTGCCTGGGGCACCGCTGCGCGAGCGTGAGGACGGCGGTGTAAGGCGGCGCGCGAGGCCTCCTCGCCACCCTGACGGACGCACCGGGAGGAACCACAGGAGTAACTCCCCAGCCGTATGAGGCGGTGGCGGGTGTTTAGTGTGGAGGTTGCTGGAAGCTGTGATGTGTGCCGGGATCGCTTCCCGGTACTCGTGGCGTTTGCGATTGCCTTGGACATTTGTTCCAGGCCAGCAGGCTTGACCATCTCGCACACGAAAGCCCCGGAGACGCTCTGAAAAGGTTTCCGGGGCTGCTTTCCTTTGATCGGTGTGCGCGCTTGCGCTTGACCTCAGCCCGGTGGTGCCGTCCCAGGCAGGTCGGTCGCTTCCGCTCAGGGCTGGTCGGCACGCACCCCGGCCAGCAATCCGGCCCACTGGTCTGCGGGGAATTCCAGGTGGCCCGCGTCCCGGTTCTGGGTGTCACGTACCAGGGCGCCGGTGGCCAGCTCGCGGACCTCCACGCAGTTGCCCCCGGTGTTGCTGTAGGTGCTCTTGTGCCAGTCGGTGTTCATGCGAGTTCCTTCAAGGCTTGGAGGGAGAGCCGGGCGGGAAGTGCGTCGGCCATGGCCCCCGTGACCAGTGCGGCGAGTCGGTCATTGCGGTCGGCGTCGTAGATGACGTTACCGTCCATGTGATCGCTGGAAATAACCATCTCCCCCGAATCCAGACGGAACACCAGCACCGGCGAGGTGACACTCAACAGGATCGACCCCTCCGGGACCAGATGGATGCGGACCCGCCCCTGTTCGACCAGCTCGACCAGGTGGCGCGCCTGCTCGGTGCGCGCGGCTTCGTCGAAGCCGGTGATCCCGTACACGGGGAAGACCGCGGTGATGCGCAGCTCGGGCAGCTGCCCCAGCCGCTGGGTGCGGATCTGCGCCAGGCGCGCAATCTCCGCGTCCGAGGCGGCCGGGTGCCAGGCCCGGAACACCGCCCCCGCGTACAGCGGGCTCTGCAGGTATCCGGGTACCAGGGCGGGGGAGGCGGCCTGGACGTGTCGTGCCCGGGTCTCGATGTTCATGAGCGGTCGGGCCCACTCCGGGGTGGACTTGCCGGACTTGGCCATCCGCCAGGCGGAGATGATCTTGCCCTCGGCGTCCAGGAGCCGGTCCAGCTGCTCGGCGGTCTCCCGGAACGGCAGAGCGTGCCCGCACACCCACCGGGACACCGTCGCGGCCGAACACCCCAGGTGGCCGGCCAGTTGTTGCTGGGTCAGCCCCGCAAGCTCGCGGTAGGTGGTGAGCAGTTCATGAAAGGGGGGTTCGCTCATACGCGTGATGTTACGCGCGGCTCTCTCGTGCTGTCAGGAAGTTACGAGAATGGCACACGTACTGAGGTAATAGACCCTGTTGGGGTCACGCTGGCATCATGGAACTTGAAGACGAACGCGTCATCTATCTGCGGGATCTCCAGAACGCCCTGGACGAGCGGCAGTTGGGCAGCAGGCTGGCCGTCACCGTGTACCAGGGCGAGTTGACCCCGACCCTCTGCTGTGACCCGTACCTGGGTCAGGCCGCCGTGCGGGTTCAGGACGACCAGTACACCTTCCTCGGCCTCACCACACCCCGGGTGCGCGTTCCCGTTACCGACCCGGCGGAGTGCGTCAACCGGCTGGTCAGGGAACGCGCCGGGCGCATCAGTGGGTCGACATGAAGGGGTACGCCCCGAGCGCCCTCGACCTGTCCCGGGGTGCCGAGCGCGGGAACACCACTCTCTTCTCCCGCTCCGGTTCGCGATTCCGGGAGGTGGCCTGATGGCGGCCGTGCCGCTCCCACACCCTGACCGGGAAGCGCTGCCCCCGCCCCGGCGCCTGCACTTGGACGACCCGAACGCCTCGGGTCTGCTGTGCGGACACCACCTCTCCCACCTGCGTCCGGCACGGCGCTGGGCGGCCCAGGCCCTGCGCAGCACACCGTGCGCAGCCCGGCCCCTGGTCGCGGCCCTGGCCGAACTCCACGCGAACGCACTGGCGCACACCGCCTCGGGGCTGCCGGGAGGCCGGGTACGCATAGAGATCGAGCGCCGCCCCGCGCTGTTCCTGCTGAAGGTGACCGACGACGGCCCCCGGCCCGGGACACGGGCCCCGGCCCTGCCGGAAGTGCTCCACCACCCGGAAACAGAGATAGGAACGGGTGCCCTCGCTGAGGGCGGCTACGGGTTGGCGCTGGTCGCCTCCATGGCCCTGTACTGGGACTTCGTCGGAGAGCCGGGCGGGGCTTTGACGGTGCGTGCGGCCTTCGCCCGATCAGGGCGCATTCGTGACCACGATCGGTAGGACCGCATTCCCCAACGGGCTTGAAGGACCTCGCGAGGCAGAGCGACCATCGACCAGCTCGCCGCAGGACACGCGCACCCGAGGGGTGTGGGAAGCCGTGTGCCGGGCGCATCCGGGTGGGAAGCACAGCTCTTGGGTGGTGTACGCCCCCGGAGCCAATGACACCAACCCGGCCCGCACGAACACGCTAAACAACCAACGGAAGACAGGTGCCCCGACCGGTGCTGGAACACCGGACCGGGGCGCGATCGCCACCTGATGCAACCAGGAGGAGACCGTGGAACACCCTACTACCGGCCGCCATCGGCGGTCCTGCCGCAGCATGGCCGGGCGCGTATGGGCGCTGAGTACCGCGCTGCTGGCTACCACTCTGGCCGCACTCTTCAGCCCACGGCCGGCCCCGCTGCCCCGCCGGGTCCCGCGCGCATTGCCCGCGGCGTCGGCCTCCAACAGCGTTCCCGGACGTGACAGGCGAGGTGACGATCTGCTCGCTAACCCTCCCGGCTTCCCCGAACAGCACGCCTGGGTGGCCAGAGCCTCGACCGCCTCGGCCCGTTGGGAGCAGGCCTACCGCGGCCGTTCCGTCCCACTCGGGTCGGAGGACCCGGTGGACGCCGGCCCTGACCTGATCGCCAGGGCCCTGGTGCGCCCCTACCTCGACCTCGCGGCCATTCCTCACCCCCGCCCGGCCGAACCGGACGACTACCCGGCCACACCTTCGGGCATGAAGCCAGAGCCAGTCGAGGGTGAGTTCGCCGAGTTGACCGACCGCATCCGCACCTACCTGGCACTGCGGGGCTGACAAAAACCCGAACAGGCTGGGGGCGTCTTCTCCTGCGGGAGGAGGCGTCCTCCGCTGCGTTCCTGAACTCCTATGGTGCCGTCGCGGGCTTCTCGATCAACGGTCGGGAAGAAGAAACCTGAGGTGATTTCTCGGACCGTCGAAGCGGTCTGAAGGCGTCTCGGCAGCCTCCGAGGGAAACTGATCAGGGTGGGCCGTCGAGCGAGGGGTCGATAACGCCGCCGATAGGTGGGCCGCCTTGAGCGGCCCACCCCTAGCGCGTTATCAGTACAGGTCAACGCCCCTGTGGGTGGGCCTATAGGAATCCAGACTTATACCCAGTAGGCGGGTTCCTTCACATAGGGCGCGCGGCGCCCGGGGGTGTGCGAGGACATTCCCGCCCCCGCATACCCTCCCGGCAGCCGTCTGTCGCCCCGCTCCACCCACCTGTCCTTGTGTGGCTCAAACCCAGACCTTCCAGGACCGGCTCGTCTTGGCTACCCGGACGATGCCCGGGCTGCGCCGCGGGGCCGCCTCGCTCGCCCTGGCGGCGGGCACGGACATGAGGGTGGTCTCCTCTGAGCTGGGCCACGCGACTACGCACTTCACCCAGGACACCTACCAATCGGTCTACCCCGACGTCGCCAAAGCGGCGGCCGAAGCGACCGCTGAGCTGCTGCGCGGGACGCCGGTGTCGGTCGGGTTGCGGATGGGGGAGCACACCAGGAGCGAATCAGCGCCCCGAGCCCTGAGTCCTGTGGCGGGTTCACCCCGCCTGGCCTGGGGCTTCACTGTTGGCGGAGGTGGCCGGCCATCGGATCAAAGGTCTGATCGTTGTGCGTCCTATCCGCCGCAGGATGCGTTGTACAGCCTGGCTCCGGAGTGGGTCTTCGACAGTTTCGTGGCGGCCAGACGAATGCACACCTGCGCGTGATCCTCGACTGCTGGATACTCCATGGTCAGGGTGCTTACACCGGCAACGCTGCCACCGACGTGGAGTTCGGCTGCTTGCGGAACCACTGGTAGTGATCCAGCCATGGTGCCGAACACCAGGGTGTCGGTGCCTTCGGTGTGAATCTCCTCGACGTCCACCCGCCAGTGTTCCCGGGCCGCCCTGAGTAGGCGACGGCTTCGGTCACCGAACCTGGTCAGGGCGGGAGCACGTGCGTGGACGTGATCGGCGATCGCGCAGCACAAACGGACTTGGTCCCGGGTGCGTACGAACCCTGGCCAGGGACGGAACTCCAACGCGTTCGCGATGAGTTCCAGCACGGCCGCTTGCACCCCGCTACATCCCTCTTCCGCGATCTGGAGCAGGATCGGGGCCGCCGGGACGGCAGCGGGCAGGACCGTGCCGCTGTGGTCATGGATGATTCCCCCACCCGCCAGGAGGGATGCAGCCGACGCAGCGTCCATGCGCCCGCGAGCACGTGTGAGACCTCGGAGACCGTCGCGGACCGCTGTCGCACGGTAGTAGTCCGCGGGACCGGGAACGGAATCCCAGTCGAACGCATCGATCACATCGGCTTCTTTCTGCGTGAGGCCAGTCGGGTAAGGGGTTCGGGCTGAATCGGCCGTGCGCGGCTGGTGGGGCGGCAGGGCATGGCCCGGGCCCCGGGCCCACGTGGTGGCATGGGGGCGGGTGCGGGGCTCTGGTGGGCGTATGCGGGGCACGTCGACGACCAGGGTCACAGGGCCACGGGAGGGCAAAGTGCTCGGCGAGGTGGACCCCCACCTGTACTGACCTTGGACTGGGGAGCACGCATGGAGCACTACAGGCCCTGGAACGCGGCGAGGACCTCTTGCGAGGTCCTCGGGGAACCCCTGTGACCTGGGGTTTTGTGGCGCACCCGGCAGGATTCGAACCTGCGGCCATCGGATTAGAAGTCCGGTGCTCTATCCACTGAGCTACGGGTGCTCGGTTCAATTGTGGCCCGCGGTGGCGGGTCGTGACCACGTTGTGACCCAGGGTGTGGTCGGGGTGGCCTGCGACCGGGCGGTCCGCCCGTGTCATGGTGTCCCGGGCAGACATTCTAGGGTATTTGGAAGATCTCGCCCACAGGTGGGCAAAGCCTCATCAACTACGGTGATTCGTGGTTGACACTCGTTACCGCGCGTGTTCCGTCAAACCGGTCGCTATGGGCCCCGTGCACCACGTTACCGGTGATTAACTCCGGGTGTGCTGCACCCCCGCTGGTGTTTCGTGAACTCCTGGCGCCCCGGCGTCAGAAGTGCCACCACTGGCCGATGGGCACGGCCAGCCAGGTCAGGGTGTACATGGGTGTCCTCTGGGGTTGGTCACTCTATGTACATAGATTATTACTCTGAGTAATCAAGTGGGGCGTGCCAGGACCCGGAGTCGCTACCGTGGTGCGGTGCGATCACGAGGAATGGCGGCGGGCTACCTGCTGGACATGCTGGTGCGGGACCCCCGGAGGGGGCATCCCGTGGCGGTGTTCGGCCGGGCCGCGGGGTGGTGGGAGCGGCGTGTGTACCGGGACTCGGCGGTCGCCGGGGCGGTGTTCGCCGCCGGGGCCGTCCTGCCCGCGGTGGGGCTGGGGCGGCTCGCCGAGCGGGGCGGGGAGGCCGCGACCGCCGCGGTCACCTGGGCGGTGCTGGGCGGGACCATGCTGTGCCGGGAGGCGGAGGGCGTGGCCCGGGCCCTGGAGCAGGGGGACGTGGAGCTGGCCCGCGAACTGCTGCCGCGGCTGTGCGGCCGTGATCCGAGCGGGCTGGGGGAGCGGGAGATCGCGCGGGCCGTGGTGGAGTCGGTCGCCGAGAACACCTCCGACGCCGTGGTCGGCCCCCTGGTCTGGGGCGCTCTGGGCGGGGCCGCCGGGCTGGCCGGCTTCCGGGCCGTGAACACGCTGGACGCCATGGTCGGCCACCGGAACGCGCGGTACCGCAGGTTCGGCGCGCCCGCGGCGAGGCTGGACGACCTGGCCGGCTGGGCGCCCGCGCGGCTCACCGCGCTGCTGGCGGTCGCCGCCGCGCCGCTGGTGGGCGGGAACGCGGGGGAGGCGTGGCGGGTGTGGCGCCGCTACGGGGACCGGCACCCGAGCCCGAACGCGGGCCAGTGCGAGGCCGCCTTCGCCGGCGCCCTGGGCGTGTCCCTGGGCGGGGCGAACGTCTACGGGGACCGCGAGGAGCGGCGGCCGCGCATGGGTGAGGGGCCGCCGCCCCGGGTCGCGGACATCCGCCGGGCGGTCCGGCTGTCCCGGGCCGTGGGCGCGGGAGCGCTCGCGGTGGCCGCCCTGTGAACGCCGCCCCGGGGCCCGCCGGGGCCCCGGGGCGGCCGGCCCCGCTCCCTCGGGGGCGGGGCCGGGGTCAGGCCGCGAGGCTGCGGGCGTAGTTGACCTGCTGGTTGATCTGCGCCGACAGGCCGCGGTGCGAGGCCGGGATGGAGGCCGCGTGGTAGTGGCCGTGCCCCTGCACGGTGACCTGGATGTGCCCGCTGGTCTTCTCCTCCTTGACCAGCAGGAAGAGCAGGCCGAGCAGACAGGTCCACCAGAACACGAGGATCGCCACGATGACGGCCCAGACCGGGGTGCTGCGCTCGGTGCGGGTCATGTCGGTGACGGTCCACACCGTCCCCCGGATCGGGAAGCGCCCGCCGGGGGTGATGACGGTGTTCTGGGTGATGGCGATGTCCCCGATGGTGCTGAGCACGGGCTCGTTCGCCCCACCGGGCGTCGGTCCGGCGGGGACGGGGGCGTAGCCGCCGGTGGGGGCCCCGTAGGGCTCGATCGCCCCGTACCCGTCGGCGGGGTTCCAGGCCGACGGGTCGGGCTGCTGCTGGTTCTGCTGCTGCCAGGGGTCGCCGTCGGGGGAAGGGTAAGGGTTCATGGGCCGATTGTGTCAAAGCGCGGGGGCCCGGGGAACGCGATCCCGGGCACGACCTCGGCCGGGAGGGCTTCGGGGCCGTGGCCGGATGTGGCCACTCCCGCGGTGTCGGGGACCGTTCGTGACGGTGTCCGTTCGCTGTGTGCCGGGACGTTCCCGCTGGATGTGGCGTGGGTCACTCTAAACATGCCACTTCTCGCGGGCGCGCGGCGGGGGAGGGGGCGGGTCCGGGCATCAAACGTGAAACTCTTTCGCGATTTACTTACCCGTACGTAACATGCCGCTGAACCATCGCCCGCACCCCCAGGTGGTGACAGCACATGCCCCCTTCTCCCCCCTCGCTCGCAAGGCGGCTGCGCGCCGGTGCCTCCGGTGTCGCCCTGGCGGTCGCGGCCGCCACCGTCTCGGCGCTCCCCGCGGCACCCGCCCTGGCCGAACCCCTCCCCGACTACTGCGCGCCCGAGGGGTGCCACGACATCCTCCCGCCGGGCCAGAACGGCAGCGCGACCCTCGTCGAGATCCTCGGGCACCAGGCCTTCGGGACCCGGCCCCGGTTCTCCTCCAGCCAGCTGGACATGTACGACGACCTCGTCCACTACTACGACGGCCTCACCGAGGAGAGCCTGGACGACTTCTTCCTCGACGCCACCTTCGGTGTGGCCGAGGGCGACGTGGGCCGCAGGTACCAGCCGCGGTCCGACGTCACGATCACCCGCGACCGGCACCACGGCATCCCCCACATCGAGGGGAGCACCCGTGAGGGCACGATGTTCGGCGCCGGGTACGCGGCCGCCGAGGACCGGCTCTTCCTCATGGACGTGCTGCGCCGCGTCGGCCGCGGCGAGCTCACCTCCTTCGCCGGCGGCGCCGAGGGCAACCGCGGCCTGGAACAGGACCTGTGGCGCAACGCCCCCTACACCGAGGAGGACAAGCAGGCCCAGGTCGACCGGGTCGCCGCCAGCGGTGAGCACGGGGAGCAGGCCCTGGCCGACGTCGGGGACTACCTCGACGGCGTCAACACCTACATCGAGCAGGCCGACGAGGGCCGCTACTTCCCCGGCGAGTACGTGCTGACCGGGCACAAGAACGCCATCACCAACGCCGGCGAGATCGAGCCCTTCACCGTCACCGACGTCGTCGGCATCGCCTCCATGGTCGGCGGCATCTTCGGCGGCGGCGGTGGCGGCGAGGTCCAGGCCGCCATCGTCCTGGCCAACTTCCAGGACCGCTACGGCGCCGAGGAGGGCCTGGCCCTGTGGCAGGACTGGCGCATGGAGAACGATCCCGAGGCCGTGGTCAGCGTCCCGGGCGAGTTCCCCTACAGCGGGCCCCCGGAGGACCCCGTCGGCGAGGTCCGGCCCGACCCGGGCTCGGTGGAGTACTACGACATCGTCCACGACGAGCACGGCTCCGCGGCCTCCGGGCAGGCGGCGGAGTCCGCCGAACCCCTCGCCGCGGCCACGGAGGCGCCCGACGGGGGCGAGGAGGTCACCGTCGAGGACCTCAGCGAGGAGCAGCAGGACGAGCTCGACGCCATGGTGGAGGAGGGCGACCTCTCCGCCGCCGAGGGCGTGTTCAACGAGGGCGTGCTGCCCGAGGGCCTGCTCGACCCGCACGGCATGTCCAACGCCCTGCTGGTCTCCGGCGAGCACACCGAGAGCGGCAACCCGGTGGCCGTCATGGGTCCGCAGACCGCCTATTTCTCGCCCCAGCTGCTCCTGCTCCAGGAACTCCAGGGGCCGGGGATCAGCGCCCGCGGCGCCTCCTTCGCCGGGGTGAGCTTCTACGTCCAGATGGGCCGCGGCGTCGACTACGCCTGGAGCGCCACCTCGGCCGGCCAGGACCTCACCGACACCTTCGCCGTCCACCTGTGCGAGACCGACGGCTCCGAGCCCACCAAGGCCTCGCGCGCCTACATCGACTCCTCCGGGGACTGCACCCCCTTCGAGGAGCTGAGCGTCACCAACGAGTGGGCCCCCACCGTGGCCGACGGCACCCCGGCGGGCGGCTACACGCTCACCTCGCTGCGGTCCGAGTACGGGCTGGTGCAGTCGTTCGCGACGGTGGACGGCACCCCGGTCGCGTTCACCTCGCTGCGCTCCACCTACATGCACGAGGTGGACTCCATCATCGGGTTCCAGCGCTTCAACGACCCCGACGAGATCACCTCGGCGGAGACGTTCATCGACGCCGCAGAGGACATCGGATACGCCTTCAACTGGCACTACGTGGACGACGAGGACATCGCGTTCGTCAACTCCGGCGCCAACCCGGAACGGAACCCGGGCACCAACCCCAACCTGCCCATCGACGCCTACTCGGACGCGGGCTGGTCCGGCTGGGACCCGGACGGCAACACCGCCTCCTACATCCCCAAGAGCGAGCACCCGCAGGCGGTCGACCCCGACTACATCGTCAACTGGAACAACAAGCCCGCGCACGGGTACACCTCGGGCTGGGCCACCGGCTCGGTGCACCGCGGCGACCTGCTCGACACCCGCGTCTCCTCGCTGATCGACGGCGGGCACAGGTTCACCACCGCGAGCCTGACGCAGGTGATGATGGAGGCCGGCACCACCGACCTGCGCGCCCAGGAGGTGCTGCCGCTGCTGCTGGAGGTCATCGGCTCCGAGGAGGTCGACGACCCCGCCCTGGCGTCGGCGGTCGAGGGCCTGCGGCAGTGGAACGAGGCGGGGTCCCAGCGCCGCGAGCCCTTCCGGGACGCGGGCTACTACTCCTACGCCGACTCCATCCGGATCCTGGACGCCTGGTGGCCGCTCTTGGTCCGGGCCCAGTTCGAGCCCGAGCTGGGCGAGGACCTGTACACCGAGCTGACCAGGGCGGCGCAGATCGACGAGTCGCCCTCGGGCAACATCGGCGGCGGCACCCCCGGCAGCGTCAACCAGGGCCAGCCCCACCGCGGCTCCGCCTTCCAGTACGGGTGGTGGTCGTACGTGGACAAGGACCTGCGCACCGTGCTGGGCCAGGACGTCGAGGGACCGCTCGGCGACGGGGCCTACTGCGGCGACGGGGACCTGGCCGAGTGCCGCACGGTCCTGCTCGACACCCTCGCGGAGGCCGTGGCCACCCCGGCGGGCGAGGTCTACCCGGGTGACGGCCACTGCGCGGTCGGCGCCCAGGTGTGCGCGGACACGGTGATCCACCAGTCGGTGGGCGGCATCAACATGTGGCCGATCGCCTGGCAGAACCGGCCCACCTACCAGCTCGTCTACCAGTTCTCCGGCGGACGGTAGCGACGGGCGGCACGGCCCCCGGCGGCCCTGAGCGGGTGCCTCCGGGGGCCGTGCCGTGCCCGGGTGCACCTTGTACCCGAGCGGCGGACCGGTGCGCGGAAGGCCTCGCCGGGCCCCGCCGGGCTCCCGACCGGAACCCCGGCCGAAAGCCCCGCCGCCGGACCCCGGACACGGGGCGCCCGCCCCGGCGAGGGGCCCGCGGGACCCGCGCCGCGGGCCCCGCCGCCGGGACCGCCCGGTGCGGACCGGTGCCGCCCGGGGCCGACCGGAATCAGAGGACGAAATCCCCGTACTCGTAAGCGAATCGTGTGGTTCGTCGGCTCTGGGTGGGTAGCAAAGGAATACCCGGAACAAGAACGGGAGGGTGGTACATGGACGCCTGGTTGGTCTGGCTGGTCCTCGCCGTCGTCCTGGGGATCATCGAGATCGTCACCCTCACCTTCGTCCTGGGACTCCTCGGCGCGGCGGCCCTGGTCGCCGCCCTGCTCGGCGCCGTCGGACTCCCGGTCCCGGTGCAGATCATCGGGTTCGTCGGAGCCTCGGCCGCCGGGATCTACCTGCTGCGGCCGATCATGCGCCGCCAGCTCGCCCGCGGGCCCGTGGTGCGCTCGGGCGTCGAGGGGCTGGTGGGGCGCAGCGCCGTGGTGCTCCAGCCCGTGGACCGTGACAAGGGACTGATCAAGCTCTCCGGAGAAGAGTGGTCGGCGCGCAGCATCGACGAGGACCTGGTGATCCCCGTGGGAGCGCACGTCGACGTGATGGAGATCGACGGCGCCACCGCCGTGGTCTACCCGCGCGAGGCCCTTCCCTGAGCCGGCCGCCCGGCCGCCGGGGAGGGCGGGCGGGCCGGGGCCGCGCGCACCGCCGCAGACACGAACCGAAGTCAGGTGCCGAACATGTTGGATGCCCTACCGCTCATCATCCTCGCCGTCCTCTGCGTCGCCCTCGCCATGTCGGCGATCCGCATCGTTCCCCAGGCCAGGGCGTACAACATCGAACGCTTCGGCCGCTACACCAGGACGCTCGGGCCCGGCCTGAACTTCCTCATCCCGGGGGTCGACCGCGTCAACACCAGGTTCGACCTGCGCGAGCACGTGTTCACCTCGCGCCCCCAGCCGGTCATCACCGAGGACAACCTGGTCGTCAACATCGACACCGTCCTCTACTACCAGATCACCGAACCCAAGGCCGCCGCCTACGAGGTCGCCAACTACATCCAGGCCATCGACCAGCTCACGGTCACGACCCTGCGCAACGTGATCGGCTCGATGGACCTGGAGCGCACGCTCACCTCCCGCGAGGAGATCAACACCCGCCTGCGCGGCGTCCTGGACGACACCACCGGCAAGTGGGGCATCCGCGTCAACCGGGTGGAGATCAAGGCCATCGACCCGCCGCCCACCATCAAGGAGGCGATGGAGAAGCAGATGCGGGCCGACCGCGACAAGCGCGCGGCCATCCTGCACGCCGAAGGCGAGCGCCAGGCCCGCATCCTCAAGGCGGAGGGCGCCCGCCAGCAGGCGATCCTGGAGGCGCAGGGCGACCAGCAGGCGGCGATCCTGCGGGCCGACGGCGAGGCGCAGGCGGTGGAGCGGGTCTTCCAGGCGGTGCACGCCAACAACGCCGACGCCAAGCTGCTCGCCTACAAGTACCTGGAGACCCTGCCGCAGCTGGCCAACGGGGAGGGGAACACGTTCTGGGTCATCCCGGGCGAGTTCACCGAGGCGGTCAAGAACGTCAGCCACGCCTTCGCGGGGGAGGCGGTCCGCTCGCGCCCCTCCACGGAGAAGGACGAGGACGCCGGGGTGAACGGGCCGGCCCGGATCGCCGGGCCCGAGCCGGGCGAGCCGTCCGCGTCGGAGCGGGCCGCCGTGGACGCCGCGGAGGCGGCCAGGCAGGCGGTGGAGGACGCCCGCGACGACGTGCGCCGCGCCGGGGTGGCCGGTGTGCGCGGTCCCGAGGCGGCTCCGCGCCCGCGCGAGGAGGGGTAGCCCGGACGGGCCGGAACGGCCGCGGTCCCGTTCCCGGGACCGCGGCCGCGCCGCGCGGCCCGTCCGGGGCCGACCGGGGTCAGACCAGGACGAGCTTGCCGGTGGTCCGGCGCGAGGCCAGGTCGGCCTGGGCCCTGCCCGCGTCGGCCAGCGGGTACCGGCCGCCGATCCGCACGTCCAGGCGGCCCGCGCCCACCAGGGAGAACAGGTCCCCGGCCCGCCACAGCAGCTCCGCGCGGTCGGCCACGAAGTGGGCCAGCGAGGGCCGGGTCAGGTACACCGAGCCGGCGGCGTTGAGCCGCTGCGGGTCCACCGGGTCCACCGCTCCCGAGGACTGCCCGAACAGCGCCAGCACACCGCGCGGGCGCAGCGACGCCAGGCTCGCGTCGAAGGTGTCGCGGCCCACGCCGTCGTAGACGGCCGCCACGCCCGCTCCGCCGGTGAGGTCGCGCACCGCCTCGGCCACCGGGACCTCGGTGTAGCGGACGACCTCGTCGGCGCCGGCCGCGCGGGCGATGCGCTCCTTCTCCTCGGAGGAGACGGTGCCGATCACGCGGGCGCCCCGCTCCTTGGCCAGCTGGGTGACGAGCAGGCCGGTGCCGCCCGCCGCGGCGTGCACCAGGACGGTCTCGTCCCCGGCCACCGGGTGCACCGAGTTCACCAGGTAATGGGCGGTCATGCCCTGGAGCAGCAGGGCCGCCGCCTGCTCCGGGGACACCTCCTCGGGCACCGGCACCACGAGGGACGCCTTGACCACGGCGCGGTCGGCGTAGGCGCCCGGCGCCATCGCCCACCCCACCCGCTGCCCGACGGACAGGTCCCCGACGCCCTCGCCGACGGCGGCCACCGTGCCGGCGGCCTCCATGCCCGGGACGAAGGGCAGCGGGACGTCGTACTGGCCGCTGCGCTGGTAGATGTCGATGAAGTTGACCCCGCGGGCCTCCACGTCGATGAGGACCTCACCGGGACCGGGTACGGGGTCGACGACCTCGGAGACGCGCAGGACCTCGGGTCCGCCGGTCTCCTCCAGGACGATGGCGCGCATGCTTCCACTCCTTGCCGAATGCGAATGCCCGGCATCATGCCAGGCCGTCCGGGGCGGCGCCACGGCGGCACCCGCCCCGGGGCGCGCTCACTCCTGCGCGAGGATCTCGTGCACCGAGAAATCGGTGTAGAGCACCGCCATCGGCTGGTGGCCGGGGCCCGACCGGGTCATCATCCCGATCCGCCGGCGGTCCTCGACATCCTCGGCCTCCGCGGGCAGCGGGTCGGAGTCGACGGCGCTCACCGCGTGCTCGCCGTTCACCCACAGGGCCAGCTCCATGCGCGCCTCGCCGCCCTCGTCCTCGACGTACTCGCAGGCGAAGGCGAGCGTGTTGACCACGACCTCGTCCCGGTCGAACTCGTACGGGGACCCGGGGTCGTACCCGTCCGTCCTGGCGCTCTCCTCGAACAGCGGGTAGGGCTCGAACCCCTGGACCTCGTTGGTGCGTTCGAGGACCTGGTCGCCCTCCTCCTCGCTCATCCGCCGGATCTCGGCCTGCTGCCCGTCGTAGCGCACCGCGGCCTCGTACTGGGTGCGGTACTCCTCACCGGAGGTGTCCCAGCAGCGGACGCCGAAGGTCGCCTGCTCGGGCCCCTCGATCACGTAGGCACTGGCGGTGACCAGCACCCGGTCGGGCATGTCGTCCTCGCGGTCCAACGGCACGACCAGGCCCCGGCTCGGGTCGTCGCCCGAGGGCTCGGGGTGCCGGAGGAGCATGCCGCGGCGCTCCTCCCAGTACAGGGCGCCGTCCTCGACCTCCTCGGCGTCGTAGAAATAGGTGTTCCACGCGGGGTTGAAGGCGAAGTCGGTGTTGTAGATCGAGACGATCTCGTTGTCCTCCTCCGAGGGGGGCCGGGGCTCCAGGTTGGACAGGACCACCGGGCCGATCCCGGCGATCAGCACGAGAGCGCCCGCACCCGCCCCGAGGGCGAGCAGCAGTCGGCGCCTGCGCCGTGCGCCGTCGCCCGCGCCGCCGCCGTCGGCCTCGCCGTTCACACCGGCGTTCGGCGGCACCGGGGCGCCGGGGCCGCCCGGACCCGACGGGAAGCCCTGGGCGGGCTGCCCGTGCGGCGGCGGGGCGTATCCGGCGGGCATCCGGTGGGTGGCGGGGGGCTGGGGCCCGGAGGGCCCGTGGTGCGCCCGCTCGTGGAGGGTGGGCGGCACCTGGCCGCCGGGGCCCTGGTGGGCGGCGGAGGGGGGCAGTTCGCGGCCCGGGTGGTAGGGCAGGGTCGGGTTCGCGCCGGTGCCGCCCCCGTAGTGGACCTGCCCCTGCGGGAAGGGGGTGGTGGCCCCCTCGGGCGGGGTCTGCCCGTGCGGCGGGGTGGCCGGTGCGGGCGGGGCCCCCGGGACGGGGGCGCCGGTCGGCACCTCCCAGGAGTCGCTGATGCTGCGCCGCACCTCGGCCTCGGCCGGTGCGTCCTGGCCGGTCAGGCGGGCCAGGATCTGCTGTGAGGTGGGCCGCCGGGACGGGTCCTTGTCCAGGGCGGCGGCCACCAGGTCGTACAGGCCCGGGTCCAGGCCCTCCAGCCGGGGCGGGGCCGACGTGATGTTGTGCAGCACGGCGGGCACGGAGACGGCGTCGAACGGCGCCTCCCCGATCCCCGCGAAGGCCACCAGGCAGCCCCAGGCGAAGATGTCGGCTGCGGCCGTGGGCCGCTCGCCCATCAGCAGTTCCGGGGCCATGTACGAGGGGGTGCCCATCAGCTGGCTGGACCGGGTGACCCCGCCGGAGTCCTCCAGGGCGCGGGCGATCCCGAAGTCGATCACCTTGGGGCCCACCGGGGACAGCAGCACGTTGCCGGGCTTGAGGTCGCGGTGGATCACCCCCGACCCGTGGATGGCGGTGAGCGCGGCGGCCACGCCCATGGCCAGGCCGTCCAGGGTGCCCCCGGTCATCGGGCCGCCCTGGCGGACCGCCTCGTCCAGGTTCGGCCCCGGGACGTACTCGGAGACGATGAACAGGGTGTCGCCCTCCAGGCGGGCGTCGATCACCCCCGCCGTGGAGAACCGGGCCACCCGGCGGGCCGACTCCACCTCTCGGGCGAACCGCAGCCTGAACGACTCGTCGTCGGCGAGGTCGGGGTGGATGAGCTTGACGGCGACGGGCCGGCCGGAGGCGTCCTCCGCCAGGTAGACGGTGCCCATGCCGCCACGGCCCAGGCGCGCGGTGATCCGGTAGCCACCGAGTTCACGGGG
Source organism: Nocardiopsis sp. NPDC006139 (assembly GCF_040614155.1). Classification (NCBI taxonomy): domain Bacteria; kingdom Bacillati; phylum Actinomycetota; class Actinomycetes; order Streptosporangiales; family Nocardiopsidaceae; genus Nocardiopsis; species Nocardiopsis sp. NPDC006139. The sequence continues at coordinate 49,402 of NZ_JBEXTT010000009.1, read as the reverse complement.
GTCGCCCGCGCGCAGGGGTTTGCCGCTCTGGTGGCCGTTCGACGTCACGTGGAGGGTCCTCGCATGGATCGGGGATGGGGTGGTGCAAGCGTATCGACGGCGACACGCCGTGCGGTTCCGAACGGGGGGAGCCCGCGTCCGGACGCGCACGCCGGAGGGGGTGCCGCACACCGGTCACATGAGGTGATGCCGACCTTCGCGAAACAGTTCCACGGGTCCGCCGATTTCGCTACTGTGGGAACACTTGTTCGAACATCTGTCCGTATCTTCCCCGCGGGCGGGCGCATCCGGGGCCGGAGGGGTCGATGCCGAGGGGAAGTGTCGTGGGAAGGTACTACGGGACAGAGGTGACGGTCGTGGAGGACGCGGGCCGGCCGGCCCGGTTCACCTGGAACGGCAGGGTCTACGGCGTGCGCCGGATCATGGAGCACTGGGTCACGCCGCAGGACGGGTGGCGGGCCTCGCGCGGCCCCCTGACGCCCCGGAGCGAGCACTGGCGGCTGGAGGCCGGCGCCGCCGGATCCGAGGGGGTGTACGAACTGCGCCACGACACCGCCACCGGGACCTGGTCGCTGTCCCGGGTGTGGGGGTGAGGCGGGGCGTGCGCCGTGCCGGGGCTCAGGGTGCCGGGGTCCGGTCCCGGAGGTCGGCGGGGAGCAGCCCGTACACGGCCAGGTCGGCGCGGCGGCCCCCGTGCAGGGGCATGGCGCCGCGCTCCACGCCCTCCAGGGTGAACCCGGCCTTCTCGGCCACCCGGCGCGAGGCGGTGTTCCGTGTCGCCGCCTTGATCTCCAGCCGCTGGAACCCCTGGTCCAGGGCCCAGCGGGACACCGCCACCACCGCCTCGGTGATGTGGCCCCGGCCGCGCTCGCCGGGGGCCGCCCAGTAGCCGATCTCGCTGTTCATCGCCTGCCACATCACGCGGACCAGCCCCACCGCGCCCACCAGCCGGCCGCCGTCCCTCAGCGTGACCGCCCACTGCTGGCCCTCGCCGCCGGTGCGCATCCCCGGGGCGATCTCCCGGCACCACTGCTCGGCGTCCGCGCGCGTGTAGGGGGCGTCGGGGCGGGGGAGCGGGAGCCATGCCTGCAGGCCCGGGTCGCTGCAGGAGGCGTACACGTCGTCGATGTCGTCCTCGATGAAGGCGCGCAGGCGCAGGCGCTCGGTCTCCAGGACGACGGAGGGCAGGACCGGGCGCGGTGGGCGCAGGGCGGTCATGGGGAACTCCCGGGTTCGCAGGACTCGGTCCCACAAGCGTAGACACGCCTCGCGACCGGCCCCGCCGACCCCGACGGACCCGTGCGGTCGGCGCCGGAGCGCCGACCGCGGCGGATCAGACCGGGCCGCGTGCGACGCGGTCGCGGATCGCGGTGTCGAACACCTCGGCGAAGGCGTTGCCCGGGCACTCGGTGGACAGCCAGTCGCGGTGCCGGCCCAGTGCCGGGCCGGGGGTGACGGCCCCGGTGGCGGGGTTGGTGTAGTCGATCCGGGCGCGGGGGTCCACCCCGGTCACCGCGCACAGCAGGCGCAGTACGCGGACCAGCGAGTCCTGGGCGGCCGGGGTGGGCAGGGCGTCGGTGAAGTCCCCGAGCAGGCACACGCCGATGTTGCCGTGGTTGACGCCGAAGGCGTGCCCGGCGGTGACCGAACGCGCCCGGCCGGGCAGCGGGAGACCGGAGAAGACGGGGACGCCGTCCTCGCCGGAGTGGCGCCCCTCGTACACCCCGCCCTCGGGGTCGATGAGCAGGTGGTAGCCGATGTCGCCCCAGGCCTGCTCCACCGCGTGCAGGTAGTACACGGCGCGCACGTCGGCGGAGTGGTCGCCGGTGGTCGCCATGGCGGTGTGGTGCACGGTGATCGCCTGCACCGGGTGGAAGACCGCGGGCCACAGGTCGTTCCCCTCGCCGTCGAACCTCCAGGACTCGTCGGCGCCCCACCCGGCGCGCGTGCGCAGGCGCAGGGCGGGCGGGCCCGCGGGCCGGCCGTCCCCGGCGGACAGGGTGGTCCGCTCGGGCCCGCCGACGCGCAGGCCCTCGCCGTCGAACAGGTTCACGGCGGCGGTGTCCCCCTCGATGTCGGCCTCGTACCCGGTGGCGCCCTCGGGGGCGCGGACCAGGGCCGAGCCGACCGGGGCGTCGTCGTCGCGCCCCTCGGCGTGCAGGTGGAGGGGCTCCCAGGCGCCGGTGCCGGAGGGGGTGTGGAAGCGGATGGCGCCGCGGGCGCCGGGGCGGCCGGTCACCGTGACCACGTCGAACGGCCGCCCGGTGCGGACGGGGGTGCCCGCGGGGGCGGTCTCGGCCAGGACGCGGGGGACGGTACCGTCCCCGGCGGCCAGAGCGGCTCGCGGTGCCGCGACACCGCCCAGCGCGGCCAGTCCGGCCGCGGCGGTGGCACCGGTGAGGAACGTGCGTCGTCGCATACGGGTCGTCTCCTTGGGGTGAGCGATGGGGACCCGGGGGCAGGGAGCCCTGACACTCTCGCACATGACCGACCACGGTGGGTGACGGACGGCGGACGGAGGCGGGGGAGCCTGGCCGGATCCGGCCGCGCCGCTCCGCGGCTCCGGGCGCCGGCGGCCGGCCCCGCGTTCCGCCGATCCGGCCCCGGCCGGTCGCGCGCCCCCTTCCGGAACCCGCCTCCACCTGGGAGGACAGGGGGATATGCGGACACCGTCCGCGCGCCTTCAGGGTGACTCTGGCACAGTTGACGGTGATGTGCGGGGCTTGGGGAGAGGGGGTCGAGAGGCGATCCGCCCAAGGCCCGGGGGACCCGTGCGAGCGGTACGCCGCCGCAGACTACGCTTACCGGTCGAACACCGGGACGAGCAGTGGGAACGGGCAGTCGACACACCTTCACGGGGGGCGATCATGACCGAGGACGACCGAGAGGACTCCCGCCGCGGCGGCGCGGGCGGCGAGGACCCCCGCGGCCGGACCGCCGGGGCGCCCGGCTTCGGGCCGCTCGGCGGCCTGCTCGACGGCCTGCCCGAGAGCGGCCGCGGCACCAGGCCCCGGCGGCCGGCGGCGGCCAACCCGTTCCGGCGGCCCGACCCGGCTCCCGCCGCCCGCCCCGAGCGGTCCCCGGCGGCCCCACCGCCCCCGGCCCCCGCCGCGCCGCCGCCCGAGCCGGAGGACCGGGCCGAGCCCGCCGCCCGGGCACCCGAACCCGGACCGCCCGCCGACCCCGCCCCGACCCCGCCGGCCCGGCCCAACGTGATCCCCTTCCGGAACACGCCCGAGCCCGACCCCCGGGCCGAGCACCCGCCACAGGACCGGACCGGGGCCGCCGCGCCGCCGGAACGCGCCGACCACCCGGCGGCCACCGCCGCCGGGACACCAGCGGACACCACCCCCGCGACCACCGAAGCAGAACAGAGCATGCACGCACACGAAGCGGCCGCCCCCCACGCCGAGCCGCACCCGGCACAGCCGCCGCGCCCCGCCGCGGTCCGACCCGCACCGGCGCCGGCCTCCCCGGCACCGGCCCCCGCGGAGCCGGCCGCCCCGGCGGAACGCACCGACCACGCCTACGACGAGGCCGCGCGCGCCGCCGTCTACCGGGCCATCCACGACCGGCGCGACGTGCGCACCGGGTTCCTCCCCGACCCCGTCGACCACGAGGTGCTCACCCGCGTCCTGGAGGCCGCCCACCGGGCGCCCAGCATCGGCCACTCCCAGCCCTGGGACTTCGTGGTCATCGAGGACCCCGGCCTGCGCGGCCGCGTCCTGGACCTGGCCCGGCGCGAACGCGACGAGTACGCCCACGCCCTTCCCAGCACCCGCGCCCGCGCCTTCTCCGGGCTCAAGGTCGAGGCCGTGGCCGAGGCCCCGCTCAACATCGCGGTCACCGTCGACCCCGCCCGCGGCCTGCGGCACACCCCCGGCCGCCACGCCCGGCCCATGAGCGCCTCCTACGCCGCCGCCCTGGCCGTGGAGAACCTGTGGCTGGCCGCCCGCGCCGAAGGCCTCGGCGTGGGCTGGGTCGGCTTCGCCGACGAACGCGACGTCGCCCGCGCCCTCGACCTCCCCTCCCACCTCGAAGTCGTCGCCTACCTCTGCCTGGGCCACGTCGAGGAGTTCCCCACCGAACCCGAGCTCGGCCTCTCCGGCTGGGCGAAGGGACGCCCCCTGTCCTGGGCGGTGCACCACGACCGCTACGGTCGCCGCGGTCTGCCCGGCCAGGAGCCCACGACCCTGCTGGAGGAGACCATCGCCGCCATCGGAGTCCTGAACACCCGCGCGGTGGAGGAGGCCCGGGACCGGCAGGACAGGATGACCAAGCCGCCGGGCTCCCTCGGGATCCTGGAAGAGGTGTCCGTCCGCCTGGCCGGGCTCGCCGGGGAGTGCCCCCCGCCCATCCCCGAGCCCGCGGCCGTCGCCGTGTTCGCCGGGGACCACGGCGTCCACGCCCAGGGGGTGACCGCCTGGCCGCAGGAGGTCACCGAGCAGATGGTGCACAACTTCCTCAACGGCGGGGCCGTCGTCAACGCGTTCGCCGCACAGGTCGGGGCGGAGGTCACCGTGGTCGACGTCGGCGTGGTCGGCGACCTGCCGCACGCCGCCGGGCTGCTGTCGCGCAAGGTCGCCCGCGGCACCGCCGACATCACCCAGGGCCCCGCCATGACCCGCGACCAGGCCATGCAGGCCCTGGAGAGCGGCATCGAGGTGGCCCGCGACCTGGTCACCGCGGGCAACCGCTGCCTGGTCACCGGCGACATGGGCATCGCCAACACCACCCCCTCGGCCGCCCTCATCTGCGCCTTCACCGGCGCCGCCGCGGAGGAGGCCACCGGCCGCGGCACCGGGGTGGACGACGCGATGTTCGAGAACAAGGTCGACGTGGTCCGCCGCGCCCTGGCGGCCAACCCCGTGGACCCGGCCGACCCCATCGGCACCCTGGCCGCCCTGGGCGGGTTCGAGCACGCGGCGCTGGCCGGGTTCATCCTCGGCGGCGCGGCCATGCGCGTCCCGGTGCTGCTCGACGGCGTCATCGCCGGATCGGCCGCCCTGGCCGCCGCGGCGATCTCCGGCGACTCCACCGGCGCGTACTTCGCCGGCCACCGCTCCAGCGAGCCCGGCCACGCCCTGGTGCTGGAGCACCTGGGGCTGCGCCCGCTGGTGGACCTGGAGATGCGCCTGGGCGAGGGGTCGGGCGCGCTGCTGGCCCTGCCGCTCCTCCAGGGCGCGGCCCGGGCCCTGCGCGACGTCGCCACCTTCGACGACGCCGGGGTCTCCTCCGCGCACTGACCCGCCGGGCGCCGCGCGCCGGGCCCTCCCGGCCGCCACGGCCGCCCGCACCCTTTCCGGGTGCGGGCGGTCTCACATTCTCCACAGGGCCTGCTTCATCTCCCTGTAATACCGTTTTGACAAGGTAATTTGGAGCAATCGCCGACCATACCCGGCGGGCGCCCGGGCCCCGTGCCCGGTGACGGCCCCCGCCGGTGCCCCGCCGCCGTCGCCGGGGTCCGCCGGAACCGACGACCGAAGGGGTGCGCCCCGTGACCTATCTCCTCGGCCTGCGCCTGCACGACCGTGACGTCCTCGTCATCGGCGGCGGCCGCGTCGCCCAACGCCGTGTTCCCGTCCTGCTCCAGGCGGGCGCCCGGGTCACCGTGGTGTCCCCGGCCGTCTCCGCCGCGCTGGAGGACCTCGCCGCCGCCGGGCGCATCACCTGGACCGCCCGCGCCTACGAGCCCGGCGACGTCGCCGGGCCCGGCGCGCCCGCCCACTGGCTGGTCCACGCCGCCACCGACGACCCGCGGGTCAACGCCGCGGTCGCGGCCGAGGCCGAGGCCGCCCGCATCTGGTGCGTGCGCGCCGACGACCGGCACGCCTCCGCGGCCTGGACCCCGGCCAGCGGCCAGGAGGGCGGCATCACCGTCGGCGTCGTCGCCTCCGGCGACCCGCGGCGCTCCGCCGGACTGCGCGACGCCATCGTCGACGGCCTGGCCGACGGGACCCTGGACGCCCGCCGCGGGCGCGAGCGCCTCACCGGCGTCGCCCTGGTCGGCGGCGGTCCCGGTGATCCCGGTCTGATCACGGTTCGGGGCCGGCAGCTGCTCTCCCAGGCCGACGTCGTGGTGGTGGACCGGCTCGCCCCCACCTCGCTGCTGGACCGGCTCCCCGCCGACGTGGAGATCGTCGACGCCGCCAAGATCCCCTACGGCCGCTCCATGCTCCAGGAGGAGATCAACCGGATCCTCGTCGACCGCGCCCGGCAGGGGAAGTTCGTGGTCCGCCTCAAGGGCGGCGACTCCTTCCTCTTCGGCCGCGGGGGAGAGGAGGCCGCGGCCTGCGCCGCCGCCGGGATCCCCGTCATCGCCGTCCCCGGCGTCACGAGCGCGCTCGCCGCCCCCGCCGCCGCCGGGATCCCCGCCACCCACCGCGGCGTCTCCCAGGACCTCCACATCGTCTCCGCCCACGTCGCCCCCGGCGACCCCCGGTCCACCGTGGACTGGGCCGCGCTGGCGCGCTCGACCGGTACCGTCGTTGCCCTCATGGGGGTGGAGCGCCTGGCCGCGATCACCGACGCGCTCGTCTCCCACGGGCGCTCCCCGGACACCCCGGCCGCCGTCGTCCAGGAGGCGACCCTGCCCGGGCAGAGGACGGTCACGGGTACGCTGGCCACCATCGCCGATTCGGCCGCCAGGGCCGGAGTGCGGCCCCCCGCGGTGGTGATCATCGGGGAAGTGGTCCAAACAGCGCGGGAACTTGACATACTGCACACGGGGAACCAGTTCGAGACCCATCGACTGGCGGCCGGGCGCGATCTCCCATGACACCCCCCGATGGCGTCGCCCGCCCGGTGGGACGCCAGCACCGTTGAGGAGGGCATACCGATCATGACCCGGCCGTCGGCCGCGCCGGACACCACCGGTTCCGGTCCCGCGGGCCGGTTCGGTACCGGACCGGCCGCCACCTCCGACCAGCCCGCCCAGGGCTCCGGACCGCTGCCCGGGGAGGACCCCCGGGCCATCAACGAGGCCCGGCGGGGGCCCACCGTCCCCGTTGCGGCCGGACCCGCCAAACACCGAGCCCCCGTCCCGGAGGACGACCGCTTCGAACAGGTCCTGGAGTCCCTGCGCAGGCAGATCCGGGACCTGAGGTTCGCCGACGACCTCCCCGGGGCCGAGGAGGGGCGCGTCCTGCAGGCCGACGTGCTCGCCCAGCTCTCCGACTACGTGCTGCCCCGGGTGCGCCGCCCCGACATCCCGCTGCTCATCGCGGTCGCGGGGTCCACCGGCGCGGGCAAGTCCACCCTGGTCAACAGCCTGGTCGGCGAGCAGGTCACCACCACCGGCGTACGCAGGCCCACCACCAACAGCCCGGTCCTGGCGTGCAACCCCGCCGACGTGGACTGGTTCAGCGAGGCCTCCTTCATCCCGTCGCTGCCGCGCGTGCGCCAGCAGGGCCTGGCGATGCCCGGCAAGGACGGCATGCTCGTCCTGGCCGCCACCGAGGCCATGCCCCCCGGCGTGGCCCTGCTCGACACCCCCGACGTCGACTCCGCGGTGGCCGCCCACCACGAGTTCGCGGCCAAGTTCCTCGACGCCGCCGACCTGTGGGTGTTCGTCACCACCAGCAGCCGCTACGCCGACGCCCGCGTGTGGGAGTTCCTCCAGGTCGCCCGCGACCGCGACACCTCCATGGCGGTCGTGCTGTCCCGGGTGCCGCGCAAGGGGCGCCGCAGGCTCCTGGACCACTTCGGCGCCATGCTGGAGGCCAACGGGCTGGGCTCGGCGGCCCGGTTCGCCATCCCCGAGACCGACCAGATCCGGGGCGAGCGCTTCACCTCCAACGTCGCCGACCACATCCGCGACTTCCTCGCCGACGTGGCGGGCGAGGCCGAGCAGCGCGACCGCGTGTCCCGGCGCACCTTCATCGGGGTCATCGACAGCTTCCGCACCCGGGTGCCCGAGCTGGCCCGCCAGGTGGAGACCCAGATCGAGGCCGGCCGTGTCATGGCCACCGCCGTGGACACCGCCTACGCCGACTCCCGGGCGCGCATCGGCAGCGGGCTCGGCGACGGCTCCCTGCTGCGCGGCTCGCTGATCGCCCGCTGGCAGGAGGTCGCCGCCAGCGGCGAGCTCGCCCGCAGCCTGCGCCCGCGCGGCCGGCGCACCCGCAGGGCGGGTCGGGCCGAGCAGGCCGAGCGCGGACAGCGGGTGGCCGCCCTGGAGCGAGCCGTCCGCGACGCCGTCGAGGCCCTCGTCGTGTCCTCCTGCGAACGCGCCTCCGAGGAGGTCGAAAGCGTCTGGCGGGGGGTCCCCGGCGGCGCCGACCTGGCCGCCCGGGCCCTCGACCAGCCCGGCACCGGCCTGCTGGTCCAGCAGATCCGCCACGAGATCGGCGAGTGGCAGCGCGACATCGCCGAGATGACGGGGGAGGCCGGGGCCACCAAGCGCTCCGTCGCCCGCCTGGTCACCTTCGACCGGGACATCGTCACCCTGATCCTCATCATCGACCTGCTCGGCTACGAGCGGTCCAGCTCCGGGGGCGGCGCGCACGCCGCGGAACCCCCCGGCCCGTCACCGCAACGCCTGCTCAAGGGGTTGTTCGGCGCGCAGTCGCTGCGCAGCATCGGCGCGAAGGCGCGGGAGAACCTCATCGCCCGCATCAACGGCCTGCTCGACCGCGAACGGGTTCCGTTCGACACCGCACTGGCGTCGGCGGGGATCCCCTCCGAGGACGCCGCCGTCCAGCTCTACCAGGCCACGTACAACCTTGAGATAGCACGATGACGACTCAGTGGAACCCCGCGCAGGCGCACGGGGACACCGACGCCGCCCCCGACGGGGACGCACCGGCACCCGCGGACAACGGGCCCTGGCGCGGCTACACCGTGCCGGTACCCGAGCACCCGGACCACGCCCGCCACGGAGGGGAGGCGGAGGAGCCCGCGCACGACGGGATCTCCGCCTACCCCGACGACGTGCCGGCCGCCCCGGGCGAGCCCGCCGGAGAGGCGCCCCGGGCCCCCGGGGACGCCGGTGACACCGCGCCGGGGGGCGAGGGGGCACGGACCCAGCGCCGCAGCGGCCGCCACGCGCGCCACGCGGCCCCGCGCCCCGGGGCCGACCGGCCGGAGAAGGCCGACGACACGGGTCGCGGGCCGCAGGCGCAGGCCGCCGACGAGGACCCCGACGGCCTGGCCGGATGGGTCGGCAGCCTCGCCGAGGCCGCCGACGACACGCGCATCGCCGGACGCAGCGCCGGCACCGGGGCCTTCGCCGCCGTTCCCGCCACGGGCCGCCGCGCCCGGGTGGAACGCGCCGCCCGGGGCGCTTCGGAGGAGGACGCGACCGGGGACGGGGGGACCGCCCCCGAGGCGGCCCCGGACCGGGCCGCCCCGCGGACGGGTCCCGCCGCACCGGCCGCCGACGACGGCCCCTGGGTGCCCGAACCCTCCGCCCGCCCGGACCGGGACGCGGAACCCGCCGCGGCCGGTGCCGGCGACGAGGAGCCGGAGCCGCTGCCCCGCCGCGTGCCCGGGCCCTCCGCGGTCTCCGGGTCCTTCCGGGCCGTGGACCCCGACGCGGCCGAGCCCGTGGGCGCCGACCCCGACGAGGAGTACCGGCCCACCACCCACGACTCCTGGCAGCACACCAGGAACACCACCCGCGCCGAGCTGGTCGAGCGGCTCGACGCCCTGTCCACCCTCGCCGAACTCGGCCAGGGCGACCTCCCGCAGGAGATCACCGCCCGCTCCGCGCAGCTGCTCGACCACGCCGGGGCCCGCCTGCGGCTGTCCGCCGAGCACACCGTCGTCGCCCTCGCGGGCGGCACCGGGAGCGGAAAGTCGTCCCTGTTCAACGCCCTGTGCGGGCTGGAGCTGTCGCAGACCGGCATCACCCGGCCCACCACCTCGCAGGCGCACGCCTGCGTGTGGGGCCACGAGGGCGCCGACGCACTGCTGAGCTGGCTCGGGGTGCCCACACGCCTGCGCCACTCGCGCAGCAGCGTCCTGGACTCGGGCAGCTCCGAGCTGACCGGGCTGGTCCTGCTCGACCTGCCCGACCACGACTCGGTGCGCAGCATGCACACCGCCGAGGCCGACCGGCTCATCGGCTCCGTCGACCTGCTCGTGTGGGTGCTCGACCCGCAGAAGTACGCCGACGCCGCCGTCCACCACCGCTACCTGGCCAAGATGGCCGGGCACGGCGCGGTCACCGTCGCGGTGCTCAACCAGGTGGACAAGGTCGAACCCGACGAGCTCAAGGAGCTCCTCACCGACCTGCGCCGCCTGCTGGAGTCGGAGTCCGGCGTGCACCCCCGGGTACTGACCACCTCCACCCTCACCGGGCAGGGGATCCGGGACCTGCGCGAGTTCCTCGCCGAGACGGTGCGCGAGCGGCGCGCCCTCGTCGACCGGCTCGTCGCCGACTTGGACCAGGTCGTGGCCCCCTACGCCGAGTACATCGGCGAGGCGGAGGTCCCCGAGAACGTCCCCGCCGAGGTGCGCTCGCGCGTCCAGGAGGGACTGGCCCGGGCGGCCGCCGTCACGGCCGTCGCCGACGCGGTCGAGGCCAACGACGTCCGCCGCGGGCGGCGCCGGGTGGGCTGGCCGGTCGCCCGCAGGGCGGCCCGCCTGCGCAAGGACCCGCTGGCCGCGGTCCAGCTCGACTTCCTGCGCAAGGACGGCGGCCAGGTGCTGGGCGGCCCGGTGGACGCCCATGAGGCCGAACTGGAGACGGTCCTCTCCGACGCGGCCGACACCGTCTCCGAGGACATGCCCGCGCCGTGGCGGCGCCGGATGCGCGCCGCCGCCCGGTCGGCGGTGACCGAGCTGTCCGCCGAGCTGGGCGGGGCCGTGGCGTCAGCCGTGGGCGACCCCGACCAGAGCCCGTCGTGGTGGCGGATGGCGCGGTCGGTGCAGTTCGCGCTGCTGGCCGTGGCCGGGGTCGGGCTCGCCTGGGCGCTCGTGGCGCTGGTGAGCCGGCTGGGCGGAGGGCTCACCGGGATCGCGATGTTCGACGACGTGGTGTTCGTGGCCTACGCGTCGGCCCTGGTCGTCGCCGCCCTCGCGGTGGGGTGGCTGACCGGCGTCGGCTGCGGGAACCTCGTGGAGGTGGCCGCGGTGCAGCGCCGGGAGGACGTGGAACGGGCGGCCCAGGCCAGGGTGCGGGAGATCGCCGCGGCGCGTGTGGTGGAGCCGATGGAGGCCGAACTCGCGCGCTACCGGGCGTTCCGCGCCGCGTACGAGGTCGCGGCACCGGCAGAGGAGTGAGAACGGCGGCGGCCTCCCCGGGAGGCCGCCGCCGCAGGCGGTGAGGCCCGGACGCGGATGAATCTGACACCATCCGCGCCCGGGCCTCGGTGCTGGGAAGTTCAGACCCAGGAGTAGCCACTGTCGGCCATTTGTCCTAACTCCTTCTGCGTGGGCTCACGCGCATGCCCGAGGCGGTAGAGCATCGAGTGCGTGGCTCTCTCGAATCCGGGACGGTCTTCGGATCCTAGAGCAGAATGCCCTATTTTTCGTGTTCTATCCACCCTCTTTGGTACTCGATCTCAGTGGCCCGCGCGTGAGAGATCACGTACACTGAGCAATTAATTTATTACTCAAAGTAATGTAAAGTGTTGGGGTGCCGACTTGTGCGGGGCGGAGGGTCACCACTTGGGAACACATCTATCCAGAAGTGGTGGCCGGGTGGCACGGTAGGGGAACGCCGCGTGAGGTTCCACCGTCCTACGAGGGTCCCCGGGAGTCGACGGGGCGTAATGGACGCCGTGATGAAAGGGGTGGCCGTGGTCAGGGGCGAGGGGAGGACACAGGAGTGAACGTCTCGGAGAGGCGCAAGGTGCCGCCCGGCCGTCCCGTTCCGTACCAGGCGCGTTGGCCGTTCCTCCAAGAACCCGTCGGGCTCATCGTCTACATGTCCCTGGTGATGCTGGCCGCGCTCTTCCTGTGCGGACTGGCCTTCGCGGTGACCGTCTTCTCCGTATCCGACCTCATCGTCCTCGTCGTCTTCGCGATCGGCGCGGCCGTCTGCGTCGAAGGCAGTAGAAGGCTGGAGACACAGCAGCACGCGGGGGGCAACCGCGACCTGCTGGGCGCGTGGTGGTTCCCCATCGTGCTGCTGCTGCCCCCCGTCTACTCGTTCCTCATCCCGATCCCGATCTACCTCCTGGTCCAGAGGCGCATACGGCAGACGCTGATGTACCGGCGGATCTTCAACATGGTGACCGTCGGCCTGTTCGGTTTCCTCGTCTCGGTCGCGTGGCACTGGCTGGTCAGCGGCGACCTGATGGAAGGGCTGCGCGGCTCCGGTGACGTGTCCCGGTGGCTGGCGACCGTTCCCGGTCTCGCGGCGGCCCTGGTGGGCTGTGCCATGTTCACGGTCCTCAACACGCTGATCGTCGCCCTGGCCATCCGGATCAGCATGCGGGGCAAGAGGAAACTGCCGCCCCTGTGGGACCGGGAGGCGGTCATGATCGACGCCGTCGAGATCAGCATGGGCATCGTCGTCGCGATCCTGTGCAACATCTCCCTCTTCCTGGTGCCCATCGCGCTGCCGCCGATCCTGCTGCTCCAGCGGAGCCTGCTCTACCAGCAGTTGCAGAACGCGGCGCGGACCGACCCCAAGACCGGGCTGCTCAACGCGCCCACCTGGGAGCAGGAGGCCTCGATCGAGATCGCCAGGGCCCGTGCCGCCCGCCACCGGTCGGCGGTCCTGATCATCGACATCGACCACTTCAAGCGGGTCAACGACACCCACGGGCACCTCTTCGGGGACCAGGTGCTCATGGGGGTGGCGACCACGATCTCCCACCACCTGCGCCAGTCCGACCTGCTCGGGCGGTTCGGCGGCGAGGAGTTCGTGGTGCTCCTTCCGGGCTCCGACGTCAACGAGGCCTGGCACGCCGCCGAACGGCTGCGCGTGGAGGTGGGCTGCATGGAGATCGAGGTGGACAAGGTCAAGGTCGCCGTCACCGTGTCGGTCGGCTTGGCCGTGGTCGGGGAGCACGGGAACGACCTGGTGGAGCTGCTCACCGCCGCCGACCTGGCGCTGTACCGGGCCAAGGAGACCGGGCGCAACCGGGTGTGCCTGCCGGACGGCCGGGAGGACGGCCGGGGCCCCGAGCCGCACGGGGGCGTCGGGACACAGGCGGTCCCGGAGAGCCCGCAGGGCATCGCGGACGCCTGACGGGCGGCGGGCTCCCGCGCGGTCGGGGTTTTCCACAGGCGGCCGAAGGCCATTGCGCGCGGCCTCCCGGTCACGCACCGTGAATATATGCACTTCGACCAGGATCGTTCCGCCCAGCACCCCGCGTCCGACGACCCCCGGCCCCCGCTCCCGCGCCGCCGCATCCCCGATCCCCGACCGCCCGCCGACGACCTCCCGACCGCGTCCGCCCCGAATCCTGGGCGCGAGGGTCTTTTCCCGCCCGCGCCGAAACCGTCCCGTTCCGGTCTGTCCGCTGATGGCTCCGCTCTGAGCCCGTGGCGTGGAGGTCTCTTTCCGTTCGGGCCGAAAGCGTTCCCTGCCGTGCCCGGTGACGCATCGCCTCCGGCCTCGGATGTGTGGCGGGACGGCCCCTTCCCGTTCGGGGCGAAGCCGCCGCGCTCCGGGCCGGACGCCGGCCGCGGGGCGGGGACGCGGCCCGGCGGCGCCGACCGGCCGACCGGGCCGGAGCGCGGCGGCGACCGCCCGCCGCCGTCCGTCCGGCAGGGCGACACGGACCCGCCGGGGGAGGGACGGGAGGACGGGGTCCCGGGGGATCCCCCGGCCACAGATCCCGAGGGCGGCCCTCCGGACCCGGGCGCGCGGGGGGAGCGGCCGCCGGGCGCCGTCCGGCGGGGGAGCGCGGTGGAGGGGGTGCCGGTGGGCGGGCGCTTGGCGTTGCGCAACCCCCTGGACATCATCGCCGGGATGCCCTACCTGGTGGGGGAGCCGCCCGACCCCGGGATCGTGGTGCTGGCGGCCAAGGGGGTCGGCGTGTACGCCGCGTTCTGCGGGGCGCTGGACGGGGCGCACGGGCACCTGTCGCCCATGGAGCGGGCGAGGCCGCCGGTCGACCTGGCCCTCGCCGAGGGCTGCAGCGGGCTGCTCATCGTGGCCTACGGCGCGGCCGAGAGGGTCACGCCCTACGTCGACGCCCTGATGCTCACGGCGCGTGAACGCGGGGTGAACATCATCGACGCCCTGCGCGTCACCGGCGGGCGCTACTGGTCCTACACCTGCGCGTCCCCCACCTGCTGTCCGCCCGAGGGCACCGTCGTCGACGTCGACGGCTCGCCGGTGCCCGCCGGGGCCGTCCTGCGCGGCATCGCCCCCGTCCGGCCGCCCCGCGTCCCGCCCGCCGAGCTCCGGCGCGTCCGTGCCCTGCTGGCCCCCGTCGGCGGGCCCGAACGGGCGGCGGTGGGAGCCGCCGCGGAGGCGTTCGCCCTCCGGGTGCGGGCGCTGCCGGAGGACACCCGGATCGCCCGGGGCACGGCGGCGGTCCGGGCGGCCGCCGACGCAGAGGGGCTCCCCGGACGCGAGGACACCGCCCGGCTGGGCGTCCACCTCGGGCACCTCCGGGTCCGGGACCGGGCCTGGTCGGCCATCACCGCGGACACCGCCCCGCGCCACCGCGACCTGTGGGCCCACCTGGTCCGGCACCTGCCCGACCGGTGGCGGGCCGCCCCCGCCGCGCTCACCGCGGTCGCCGCCTGGCAGCAGGGGGACGACGTGCTCGCCATGGCCGCCGTGGAGACCGCACTGGCGGCCGACCCCGGCTACTCCATGGCGGTGCTCATGGGGCGGGCCCTGGCCTGGGGGCTCCCGGTGGAGCGGTGGCGCGATTCCACGGGGGAGTGACGACCGCTCGGACGGCCCCCGCGATGGCGGGGGCACGACCCGCGACGCCCTAGGCTTGGAGGCATGCCGGAGTACATCTACACCATGAACAACGTGCGCAAGGCGCACGGCGACAAGGTCGTCCTGGACAACGTTTCGGGGTCGTTCCTGCCCGGAGCCAAGATCGGCGTCGTGGGCCCCAACGGTGCGGGTAAGTCGACGCTTCTGAAGATCATGGCCGGCATCGAGCAGCCGTCCAACGGCGAGGCGCGCCTCATGCCCGGGTTCACGGTCGGCCTGCTCGCCCAGGAGCCCCACCTCGACGCGAGCAAGACCGTCCTGGAGAACGTCGAGGACGGCGTCGCCGAGACCAAGGCGATGCTGACCCGCTTCAACGAGATCGCCGAGCAGATGGCGACGGACTACTCCGACGACCTGCTCGAAGAGATGGGCAAGCTGCAGGAGCAGCTCGACCACCGCAACGCCTGGGACCTGGACAGCCAGCTGGCCCAGGCGATGGACGCGCTGCGCTGCCCGCCCGGGGACGCCGACGTCAGCCGGCTCTCCGGCGGCGAGAAGCGCCGCGTCGCCCTGTGCAAGCTGCTGCTCGAGCAGCCCGACCTGCTGCTCCTCGACGAGCCCACCAACCACCTCGACGCCGAGAGCGTGAACTGGCTGGAGCAGCACCTGGCCAAGTACCCGGGCACGATCATCGCGATCACCCACGACCGGTACTTCCTCGACCACGTGGCCACCTGGATCCTGGAGCTGGACCGCGGCCAGTTCTACCCCTACGAGGGCAACTACTCCACCTACCTGGAGACCAAGCAGAGCCGCCTGAAGGTCGAGGGCCAGAAGGACGCCAAGCGCGCCAAGCGCCTCAAGGACGAGCTGGAGTGGGTCCGCTCCAACGCCAAGGCCCGCCAGACCAAGAGCAAGGCCCGCCTCCAGCGCTACGAGGAGATGGCGGCCGAGGCGGACAAGACCCGCAAGCTGGACTTCGAGGAGATCCAGATCCCGCCGGGTCCGCGCCTGGGCACCACCGTGGTCGAGGTCAAGAACCTCACCAAGGGCTTCGGCGACCGCGTCCTCATCGAGGACCTCAGCTTCTCGCTGCCGCCCAACGGCATCGTCGGTGTCATCGGCCCCAACGGTGTCGGCAAGACCACCCTGTTCAAGATGATCGTCGGTGAGGAGACCCCGGACCAGGGCTCCATCAACGTCGGCGACACCGTCGAGATCTCCTACGTCGACCAGTACCGGGGCCGCATCGACGACTCCAAGAACGTCTGGGAGACCATCTCCGACGGGGAGACCTTCATCCAGGTCGGCAAGGTCGAGATCCCCAGCCGCGCGTACGTCGCCGCGTTCGGCTTCAAGGGCTCCGACCAGCAGAAGAAGTCCGGCGTCCTGTCCGGCGGTGAGCGCAACCGCGTCAACCTGGCGCTCACCCTCAAGCAGGGCGGCAACCTGCTGCTCCTGGACGAGCCCACCAACGACCTCGACGTCGAGACCCTCGGCTCGCTGGAGAACGCCCTCCTGGACTTCCCCGGCTGCGCCGTGATCACCTCCCACGACCGCTGGTTCCTGGACCGCGTCGCCACGCACATCCTGGCCTGGGAGGGCGACGCGAACTGGTTCTGGTTCGAGGGCAACTTCGAGTCCTACGAGAAGAACAAGATCGAGCGCCTGGGCCCGGACGCCGCGCGTCCGCACGCGGTCACCCACCGCAAGCTCACCCGCGACTAGCCCGCGGGCGGAGCCCTCGAGCCGGGGTCGCCGGACCGGTGACGGTCCGGCGGCCCCGGCCTTTATTCCGGGGCCGTACGGCCCTCGGAACGGGGGCGGAACGTGGCATACCCTAGGGGCGATGACTTCCGCGCGCGATGACCACAGGAGCCCGGGCGAGGAGCCCGTGCACATGACGTTCTACGAGGCCGTGGGCGGTGAGGAGACCTTCACCCGCCTGGTCCGCCGCTTCTACGAGGGCGTGGCCGACGACCCCGTCCTGCGGCCCATGTACCCCGAGGAGGACCTGGGGCCCGCCGAGGAGCGGCTGCGGCTGTTCCTCATCCAGTACTGGGGCGGCCCGCGCACCTACAACGAGCAGCGCGGCCACCCGCGGCTGCGCATGCGCCACGTCCCCTTCCGGATCGGGGCCGCCGAACGCGACCTGTGGCTCCGGCACATGCGTGCCGCCGTCGACTCCCTGGACCTGCACGAGGTGCTGGAGCGGCAGCTGTGGGAGTACATGGTCATGGCGGCGCACAGCATGGTGAACGTTCCGGAGGAGGCGCCCCGCCCGGCGGTCGCCGACCCCACCCGGGTCTCCGTGTCCTCCGAGGGCGGCGACGAGGACGACGACGGCGAGACCGTCACCATCTCCCTGAAGTAGCACCGGGGGCTCCCCGGGGCGCCACCGGCCGATTCCGGACACCGCCCGCGCGGACGCCCGGCGGCCGGTCTATCTTCTGGGGATGCACAACGACTCCTCCGGACGTCCGCCCGCGGGCGGGCCCCCCATCACCGGCGCCCCTGGGGCGGGCGGGCCGCCCCGTCCCGGTGCGGCCCCCGTCCGCCCCGTGCCGCCGTACCCCCCGCGGCGCTCCCGGGTCGGTTTGATCCTGCTCGCGGTCGGCGGGGTGCTGCTGCTCCTGGTGGCGGGCGGCGGCGTGGGCGCCGCCTACGCCCTGGGGTGGCTCGCACCCGAGCCCCCCTACGCGTCCGCGCCGCAGGCCTGCGAACTGGTCGACCCCGGCGTCCAGGAGCGGATCGCCCCGGGCCGGGGGCTGGAGCAGCAGGACGACGACCTCTTCACGATGCCCACCAGCCACTGCCTGGTGGCGGACACGGCCGCGGGGGACGGTTCCCTCGACTTCACCCTGGCCGCTCAGGTGTTCACCAACGACCCCGACGGCCTGGTCCGCGACACCGGACAGGAGCGCGCGGCCGAGGAGTTCGGGATCAACTACGTCGACCGGCTGGGCCTGGTCCCGACCACCGACGGCAACGGCCTCCCGGCGTACACCGTCTTCCAGGAGGACGCGTACGGCCGGACGGCGCACGCGGCCGCGCACGTGGAGAACCTGATCGTCCACGTCACCGTGTTCGGCGGCGACCCCGAGGACGCGTCGGCGGACCACGAGGCGTTGGCCCTGGAACTGCTCACCCGCGCCCTCGAACAGGCGGGTCCGCCCGCAGCCTGACCGCGTCCCCGCGGGGGCGCGGACGGCGGCCGGACGCCCCGGTCAGATGTACCGGGCCAGGAAGGCGCGCTCGACGCCGTTGAGGCGTCGGGCGCGCTGCGTGGGCACGTCGAAGCCCACGAGCACGGTCCGGGCGCGCAGGTACACGCGCTCGTCGTCGAGGATCTCGTAGGCCAGCGAGAAGCTGGCGTTGCGCACCTCGGTCACCCACAGCTCCACCCGCACCGGCTCCGAGCGCGGCAGCAGCGGCGCCACGTAGTCGGCCTCCTGGCGGGCCACCACCATGGCGCCGAACACCTCCTCGCCCTCGACCGCTCCGCTGAAGCGCAGGAACGAGATGCGGGCGTCCTCCAGGTAGGTCAGCATCCGGACGTTGTTGACGTGGTGCTGCGGGTCGAGGTCGGCGTAGCGGACCTGCGCCAGGTGTACGTGGCGGCGCGGCCCGGTCTCCGTTCCGGTGCCCGCGGCCTCCTCGGTCTGTGTCACGTCCGTGTCCTCTCGTGGCTCTGCGCGGGTGGGCCCGGTACCGATTCTCCCAGCAGGGGGCGCGCGGGCACACGGCCGGGCGCCCGGGAGGCCTGTGTCCTTGCTCTCCCGACGACGAGAGCGGTCCCACCCCGGAGCACGGCCGGGCGGCGTGCCCCGCGGCCGGGCCGCGGGGCACGCCGGGCCGGGGTCAGCCCGCGTCCAGGCCCAGGTGGTGGGCGAGGAACCCCAGCTGGTCGGCGTTCAGCTCCACGCTGCGGCTCACCGAGCGGGTGCTGTGCCCCACCTCCGCCTCCCGGCGCAGCAGCACCGGGCGCTCGTCGACCGGGGCCGAGGTCGCCCACTGCAGCTGCGCGCACAGCTTGCGGGCGTGCAGCGGGTCCACCCGCGTGTCGTTGTCGAACACCGTGAAGAGGACGGCCGGGTACCGGGTGCCCTCCCGCACGTTGTGGTACGGGGAGTAGCCCAGCAGCCACCCCAGCTGCTCGGGGTCGTCGGCGCTGCCGTACTCCACGCTCCACAGCCGGCCCAGCCCGAACCGCTCGTAGCGGACCATGTCCAGCAGCGGGGCCGAGCACACCGCGGCCGCGAACAGGTCCGGCCGCTGGGTGACCATCGCCCCGACCAGCAGGCCGCCGTTGCTGCCGCCCATGACCGCCAGGTGGTCGGTGTCGGTGACCCCGGTGGCGATGAGGTGCTCGGCCGCGGCGGCGCAGTCGTCGAACACGTTCTGCTTGTCGGCGAGCATGCCGCCGCGGTGCCACTCCTCGCCCTCCTCCAAGCCGCCGCGCAGCCCGGCCACGGCGTACACGCCGCCGGCGCGCACCCAGGACAGGGCGGTGGCCGAGTAGCCGGGGGTGAGGGAGATCCGGAAGCCGCCGTACCCGTACAGGATGGTCGGCCGCGGGCCCTCGGCCGGGGCGGCGGGCGCCATCACCAGCATCCGGACGGTCGTGCCGTCCTTCGAGGTGTAGGCGACCTGCTCCACCCGCACGTCGGGCACGGTGACGGTGCCGGGGGCGCTCTCCCACAGGTCCACCGCGCCGGTGCCGGCGTCGTAGCGGTACACCGCGGACGGGGTGGTGCTGTCGGTGTAGCCGAACCAGGCCTCGTGGCCGCCCTCGGGGCGTTCCAGCAGGCCGCCGATGCTCCCCAGGCCGGGCAGCGGCAGCGCGCCCAGCAGCTCGCCGGTGGCCAGGTCGTGCCGGGTCACCTCGCCGACCGCGTGCCGGGACCAGGAGACCAGCAGCTCGGGGCGCTCCAGCCCGGGGCCGTCCAGGATCGCGTAGTCCTCCAGCACGGCGTCGTCGGCCTCGGCCACGAGCGTGCGCCAGTTCTCGTACCCGGGCGCCCCGGGGTCGGCCACGCACAGGCGCCCGCGCGGGGCGTCCCGGTCGGTGAACAGGTACAGCAGGCCGTCCCGGCCCACCCGCGCGGACAGCGACGCGGCGGCGTCCTCCTGGACGCTCACCCAGGCGGGCGCCTCGTGCGGGCTCCGGGTCAGGTCGGCCAGCCACAGGTCGGTGTGCGAGGAGGTGCCCTTGGCGGCGTCGAGCACCAGCCAGCGGCCGTCCCGGCTCACCCATACGCCGAAGTACTCGGTCTTGTCGCGGCCCTCGCCGAAGATCAGCACGTCCTCGTCGGCGGGGGTGCCCAGCCGGTGCAGGTAGACGCGCCGGTGGTAGTCCTGCTCCCCGTCGGGGACCTGCTCGGGGGGCAGCTTGCGCACGTAGTAGAAGGCCGACGAGTCCGGCAGCCACGCGACGGGCGTGTACCGGGCCCGGTCGATGGGCCCGTCGACGATCTCGCCGGTGTCCACGTCCATGACCCGCAGGACGGACTCCTCGTTCCCGCCCTCGGACAGCTGGTAGGCGAGCAGCCGCCCGGACGGGTCCGCCTTCCACGCGTCCAGCGTGGTCAGACCGGTGGGGTCGAGCGCACCGGGGTCCAGCAGGACCCGCTCGGGGCCGTCGCCGTCCCGCACGTACAGGACGGGGTGCTCCTGGTCGGCGGTCCGGCGCCCGGAGAAGCGGCGCTCCCCGCGCCACACGGGGGCGCCCACACTGCCGGCGCCCATCAGTTCGCGGACGTGCGCGGCGAACAGGTCCCGGCCGGGCAGGTGCGCGCCGAGTTCGGAGAACAGGGTGTCCTGGGCGGCCGCCCATTCCTTGGCCGGGGCGGATTCGGGGTCTTCGAGCCACCGGTAGGGATCGGCGACGGGACGGCCGTGCAGGGTTTCGACGAGGTCGAGGCGCTCGGCCGTGGGATAGCGGTGTTCAGGCATGCTTCGCACTCTATCCACCGCTATCTCACTCGCGATCGGTATGGGAAGGGAACATGGAACGTGGTTTCGGTGACTCGCATTATGACCAGGAATAGCGATAACAGCGGGTTCACGACTCGGGCGGGGGAAATTGGGGTGGCGCCGGAGCCTCCCCACCACGCACACTGAATGCGGGACGCAACTCGGCGGGACCACCGGGAGGTCCGTGTGGCAAGGCGTACAGAGCCACCGATCACGGGATCGGTGCACAGGGAGGTCTCCTGGCTGGCCGAACGGCTGGCCGGGGAAGAGACACGGTCGTCGCACGCGACGGCCGAGGTGTCGCGATGAGCGGCGCGCGCAGCAGGGAGGGCGGTCCAACCGCCCGCCGGCACGTGCTGCTTCTCAACGCGAGTTTCGAACCACTCACGACATTGCCGCTGCGCAGGGCGATCCTGCTCGTGCTGCGGGAGAAGGCGGAGGTCGTCCACCGCGACGACGCAGGGGCGGTGCTCCACTCGGCGACGCACTCGTACGAGGTGCCGTCGGTGATCCGGCTCAGGCGCTACATCAGCGTCCCCTACAGCCGCAGGGTCCCCCTCACCCGGGTGGCGCTGATGCGCCGCGACCGGCACACCTGCGGCTACTGCGGCAAGAAGGCGGAGACCATCGACCACGTCATCCCGCGCAGCCGCGGCGGCGCGCACGTGTGGGAGAACGTGGTGGCGGCCTGCAAGCCGTGCAACCACCGCAAGGCCGACAAGTTCCTGGACGAACTCGGCTGGGAGCTGCACGTCACCCCCAAGGTGCCCAAGGGTCCGCACTGGCGGCTGATCAACGGGGACCTGCACGGCGACCCGCAGTGGGAGCCCTACATGGCTCACCTGGCCGCCTGACGGCCCTGAACGCCCCGGCCGCGGGGACAGCGCGTCCCGCCCCCGCGCCGCACCGCCGCCCCCGGCGCGCCCTCCACGGGCCGCCGGGGGCGGCTCTTCGCGCCCGCCCCGTCCCGGCGGGGCGCCGGCCGTATTCTGGGGGCATGCCCAGATACGACTTCCGGTGCCGCGAGTGCGGCGACACCTTCGAACTCTCCCGTCCGATGGCCGAGTCCGGGGACCCGGCCGCCTGCCCGCAGGGGCACGGGGACACGGTGCGGCTGCTGTCCACGGTGGCCGTCGGCGGGCTGGCCCCGGCGCCCGCCTCCAACGGCGGCGGTGGCTGCTGCGGGGGCGGCTGCTGCGGCTGACCGCGTGCGGTCCACGACCGGAGGGGCGGCCCGCCAGGGCCGCCCCTCCGGCCGTTCCGGGAGCGGGCCGGGCCGGTGTCGACGGCCGGAAACCGCCGGTCCGGGAGGTACGGACTCTGCTGCAATGGGGCCCGCATCCCAGTGGACCCCTAGCGGACGGAACCCGTGTCGATGACGACCCCTCTCGCCCCCGGCCCTCCCGCGGCGCCGGAGCGCCCGCCCCTGCTCTCCTGGCTCGCCGTGCTCTCGGTGACGCTGGGGATCTTCGCGATCGTCACCACCGAGATCCTGCCGATCGGGCTGCTGACCTCGATCGGCGCGGACTTCACCGTCTCCGACGGGGTGGCCGGGCTGATGATGACCATGCCCGGCCTGCTGGCCGCGGTCTCGGCGCCCCTGGTCACCACGCTCACCGGGGGCGTGGACCGCCGGGCCATGCTGGCGGTGTTCGTCCTCCTGCTGGCGGCGGCCAACATCATGACCGCGCTCGCGTCGAGTTACTGGCCGGTGCTGCTCGCGCGGGTGATGGTCGGCGTCACCATCGGCGGCTTCTGGTCCATCGGGGCGGGGCTGGCCGGCCGCCTGGTCCCCGCCGCCCGGACGGCCCGGGCGACCGCGGTGATCTTCTCGGCGGTGCCCCTGGGGTCCGTGCTCGGGGTCCCCCTGGGGACCCTGGTCGGCGACGCGGCGGGGTGGCGGACCGCTTTCGCGGCCCTGGCGGTCCTGAGCCTGGGGGTCCTCGTCCTGCTGCTCGCGGTGGTCCCGCCGCTGCCGGCCGAGGAGCCGACCCGCGCGGGAGCGCTGGCCGACGCGCTCGGCGGGAGCGGCACCCGGGCCGCCCTGGTGCTGACGTTCCTCGTGGTCTTCGCCCACTTCGCCGCCTACACCTACATCACGCCGTTCCTGGAGCAGGTGACCGGGGCGGGGCCCGGGCTCGTCACGGTCCACCTGCTCGCCTACGGTGCGGCGGGGGTCGCCGGGAACTTCCTGGGCGGCGCGGCCGCGGCGCGGCGCCCCGGTGCCGCCTTCGCGGGGGCGGCCCTGCTGATCGCCGCCGCCACCCTCCTGCTCCCGGTCCTGGGCGGGGGCGCGGCGGGCTCGCTGGCCCTGCTGGTGCTGTGGGGCGCCGCCTACGGAGCCGTGCCGGTCTGCTCCCAGACCCTCTTCGCCCGGGCCGTGCCCGGCTCGCCCGAGGTCTCCGCGGTGCTCTTCACCGCCTCGTTCCAGGCGACGCTCTCCCTGGGCGCGCTGGCCGGGGGAGCGGTGGTGGACCGGTCCTCGCCCCCGGCGGTCATGGTGCTCGCCGGCGCGGCCGCGCTCCTGGCGGTGGCGGCCGTCCTCCTGGGCCGCCTCGGGCGGGCCGGGAGGACGTGAGCGCGGCGAGGGGCCGGACCCGCACCGGGTCCGGCCCCTCGCTCCGCGGTCAGCGCTCGATCTGGGACACGTCGCGGGCCGCGCCGGTGGAGGCCGAGGTGGCCATCGCGGCGTAGGCGCGCAGGGCGGCGGTCACCGGCCGCTGCCGGTCGCGGGGCTGGAACCGGCCCAGCTCCTTGAGCAGGCGCTCGCGGCGGGTGTTCAGCTCCTCCTCGGACACCTCCAGCACGAGGCCCCGGTTGGGGATGTCGATGCTGATGATGTCGCCGTCCTCGACCAGGGCGATGTCACCGCCCGCGGCCGCCTCCGGGGAGGCGTGGCCGATGGACAGCCCCGAGGTGCCGCCGGAGAAGCGCCCGTCGGTGATGAGCGCGCAGGCCTTGCCCAGGCCGCGCCCCTTGAGGAAGCTCGTCGGGTACAGCATCTCCTGCATGCCCGGGCCGCCCTTGGGGCCCTCGTAGCGGATGACCACCACGTCGCCCGGCTCGACCCGCTTGCCGAGGATGCCGTCCACGGCGTCCTCCTGCGACTCGAACACCTTGGCCGGGCCGGAGAAGGTCCACAGCTCCTCCTCCACGCCCGCGGTCTTGACGATCGCGCCGTCCGGGGCGAGGTTGCCGAACAGCACGGCCAGGCCGCCGTCCTTGGTGTAGGCGTGCTCCACGGAGCGGATGCAGCCCTTCTCCCGGTCGGTGTCCAGGCTGTCCCAGCGGGTGCTCTGCGAGTACGCCCGGGTGCTGCGCACCCCGCCGGGGGCGGCGTGGAACAGCTCCACGGCCTCGGGCAGGACGCCGTCGGAGGTGATGTCCCACTCGGCGAGGTACTCGCCGACGGTCTTGCCGTGCACGGTGGGCAGCGAGGTGTCCAGCAGCCCGCCGCGGGCCAGCTCGCCCAGGATGGCGGGGATGCCGCCCGCCCGGTGGACGTCCTCGATGTGGTACTTCTCGGTGTTCGGCGCGACCTTGCACAGGCACGGAACCCGGCGCGAGACCGCGTCGATGTCGGTGAGGCCGAAGTCCACGCCCGCCTCGGTGGCGGCGGCCAGCAGGTGCAGGATCGTGTTGGTGGACCCGCCCATGGCCACGTCCAGGGCCATGGCGTTGCCGAACGCGGCCGGGGTGGCGATGGACAGCGGCAGCACCGAGTCGTCGTCCTGCTCGTAGTACCGCCGGGCGGCCTCCACGACCAGGCGCCCGGCGTCCTCGTACAGGGCCCGGCGCGCGGTGTGGGTGGCCAGGACGGTGCCGTTGCCGGGCAGCGCCAGGCCGATGGCCTCGGTGAGGCAGTTCATCGAGTTGGCGGTGAACATGCCCGAGCACGAACCGCAGGTCGGGCAGGCGTTCTCCTCCAGCTCGTCCAGCTCGGCCTGGGACACGCTCTCGTCGGCCGCGGCGATCATGGGGTTGATCAGGTCGAGCTTCTTGACGGTGGTGGCGGTGCCGTTCACCACGGTCACCTTGCCCGCCTCCATCGGCCCGCCGGAGACGAACACGGTGGGGATGTTCAGGCGCAGCGCGGCCAGCAGCATGCCCGGGGTGATCTTGTCGCAGTTGGACACGCACACCAGGGCGTCGGCGCAGTGCGCGTTGACCATGTACTCCACGGCGTCGGCGATCAGCTCGCGGCTGGGCAGCGAGTACAGCATCCCGCCGTGGCCCATGGCGATGCCGTCGTCGACGGCGATGGTGTTGAACTCGCGGGGGACGCCGCCGGCGGCGCGCACGGAGTCGGCGACGACGTCGGCGACCTCGCGCAGGTGCACGTGCCCGGGGACGAACTGGGTGAAGCTGTTGGCCACGGCCACGATGGGCTTGCCGAAGTCCTCGCTCTGTACGCCGGTGGCGCGCATGAGGGCGCGCGCTCCCGCCATGTTCCGGCCGTGGGTGACGGTGCGTGAGCGTAGGGGTGGCATGGCGCGGACTCCCATCGATACGGGTGTTTCCCCACGATGGTAGTCCCCTTTCGGCGCGCTCGCGGTCTCAGGGGGAAAGACGTGCGGTCCGCATGCCGAGACGGGCGGTGGATCGCCCCTGTTCCCGTCCGGGGCTCCGGCCGGCCCCGGGTGTACGTGAGGCCCGGCGACCACGGCGTTGTGGTCCGGCCGGGCCTGTGGGTCCGTACGTCACGGGCGCGGCGGCAGAGCCCGCTCGGCCGCCCTGTAGATGTCCTCGATCTCCTGCTCGGTCAGGCGGTCCCGGCCGGTGCGCAGCCACTTGCGGACCTTGGTGCCGGAGATGATGTCCACGCCCCGCAGCCGGTGGCTGTCCCAGGGCATGCCGGGCCCGTAGATGGCCAGGGAGGCGCGCACCTTGATCTCGCGGCCGAGCTCCTTGCTGATGAGCTCCTCCGCGCGCTTGGCCTCCTCCAGCGCCTCGTCGATGCGCTGGTTCTTGTTGAAGCGCCCGTGGTAGAGCTGTTCGAGCTTGTTGCGCAGCGGCAACCGCTTGTCCCAGGACTCGGAGTCGATGGCGAACGCACCGCGCCGGCCCACGATGAAGTGGTCGATCTGGCCGTTGCCGCCGGGCACCGAGCGGGCGTGCAGGACCTTGTACCCGAGCTGCTTCATGACCTTGAGCTGGACCTCGGTCTTGCGCTGCGCGGCCGAGGGCTTGCGCCAGCGGGGGATCTCGGACTCGCGCCGGGACTGGTACAGCGAGATGCCGACCATGGCGCCGATCCCCAGAGTCGCGCCGATGCGCCAGTCGGAGGTGATGAGACCGCAGGCGATCCCGACGACGACGGCCACGGCTCCGCGCACGGCCCATTTGCGGGCCGCGCCCTTCTCGCGAAGGGCGCTGTAAAGCACCCTTGTGGTCGAAATGCTCTTCTGCTTCTTTTGGTTGGGGAAGAAGAGGCTTTCGGGCCCTTCCGGCTCCGGCCTCTGGGACGACGGGTTCACTCTGGTTGCCGATTCCACGTCGGACAGGTTAGTTCCACTCATATCCGAGTCCTAGTGCATTACTTCTCACACTTTCCCTCCTTGTTCTGTGGCTCACAGGAGGATTCGGGTCGCAGGGGGCGGGGAATGATTGGTTTTCTGTCGACCTCTCCAGAGAACTTGGGTTCCACCTCTCGTGGTGCCCGTTGGCGTGCCCGCTAATCTGGGTCGGTATGACCCAGATGCATGACCTTCCGGCCCACCGCCTCGCCGCGATGGTCCGCAGTCGTGAACTGTCCCCTCGTGAGATCACAGAGCACGTTCTGGTCCGGACCGAGCGCCATGACCCCGGCTATGGGGCCTACATTACGGTCATAGCGGAAAAAGCTTTGGAACAGGCCCAATATGCCGAGAAACGTGTGATGAGCGACACGCCGGAGAGCCTGCCCCCACTGCTCGGGGTCCCCGTCCCCATCAAGGACCTCGACCTCCTCGCCGGGGTCCGGGCCACCTACGGCTCCCGTGTCCTGGCCGACAACACCGCCCCCATCGACTCCGACACCGTCGCCCGGCTGCGCGCCGCCGGGGCCGTCTTCCCCGGCAAGACCAACACCCCCGAGTTCGGGTCCAGCTGCTACACCGAGAACGACGTCGCCCCGCCCGCCCGCAACCCCTGGAACCCGGAGCTGTCCCCGGGCGGCTCCAGCGGCGGCGCCGCGGTGGCCGTGGCCGCCGGGCTGGCCCCGGTCGCGCACGCGAGCGACGGCGGCGGGTCCATCCGCATCCCGGCCTCGGTCTGCGGGCTCTTCGGCCTCAAGCCCACGCGGGGCCGCATCTCCGGCGCCCCGGTCAAGCCCGACCTCGTCGGCCTGTCCACCAGCGGCCCCCTCACCCGCCACGTCGCCGACGCCGCGCTGATGCTCGACACCATGTCCGGGAGCCGCCCCGGCGACTACTACACGGCCCCGCCGCTGCCGCCCGGCGAGACGTTCGCCGACCACGTCCGGCGCGAGCCGGGACGGCTGCGCATCGGCCACTACGCCCACACCGGCTCGGCCGGGCTGCCCGTCCACCCCGACGTGCTGGCCGCCCACGAGTCCACCCTGCGCCTGCTCGCCGACCTGGGCCACGAGGTCGAGGAGATCCCCGAGCCCGGTGACGCCCACTTCGGCGGCACCTTCAGCGACGACTTCGCCGTCATCTGGGCCGCCATGGCCTCGGCCACGCCGGTCCCGGCCGAGCGCGAGCCCGAACTCGGGGAGCTCAACCGCTGGCTGCGCGAACGCGCCCGGGCCCTCCCGGTCCCCGAGTACATCGCCGCCTGCGCCCGCCTCCAGCGCGGCGTCCGCTCGTGGATGGCCGCCACCGAGCCCTACGACGCGGTGGTCACCCCGGTGCTGGCGCAGCCCCCGGTGCCCGTCGGGTACTTCGCCGGGGACGGCCCGGAGGAGGAGTTCCGGCGGATGACCGCGTTCACCCCGTTCACGTCGGTCTTCAACGTCACCGGTCAGCCGTCCATGAGCGTGCCCCTGCACCACGCCCCCGACGGCGCGCCCATCGGCTCCATGGTCACCGGCCGGATGGGCGGCGAACCGCTGCTGCTCTCCCTGGCGGCGCAGCTGGAGCGGGCACGGCCCTGGACCGACCGGGTCCCCCCGGTCTGGCACGACTGAGCGCGGACGGCCGGCCCCCGGCCGCGGGTCAGTCCGCCGGCCGCCCGGCCGGGGACCCGGGGGCCGCGCCCGGGCCCGACTCCGCCACGGGGGCGACCAGTCCGGCCGCGCCCGCCGGCGGCGCGGCCTCGGCGATCCCGGAGACCTCCGCCGGGACCGTGTCCGCGGCCCCGCCGTCGGACGCCTCGTCCGGGGCCTGGGGGACGAACGCGCTCAGCAGCGCCGCCACCGTCACCAGCACGGTCGCTCCGAGCACTCCGCCCGTGATCCCCATGAGGTCGATCAGCGCGCCCGCCAGCGGACCGGCGACCGCGCCGCCCGTGCCCAGGGCCGTGGCCATCCACCCGAACGCCTCGGCCCGCCGGTCGGCGGGGGCCAGGTCGCCCAGCCGCCCCATCGTGGCGGCCAGCGTCGGCGCGATCGCCAGGCCCGACAGGAACAGCAGCGGTGTGACCCACAGCGGGGTGGACAGCTCCACCAGCGGCGGCGTGAACGGGAGCAGCACCGCCACGCCCGCCGCAGAGGCGAACGAGCGCCGCACCAGCCGGGGCCTGCCCCGCAGGCCGCCCGCGATCGCGCCGCCCACCAGCGAGCCCAGCGCCCACACCGACGCCAGCACCATCACCAGGTGCGGGGCGTCCAGTTCGTTGGCCCAGGCCACGATGGCCATGTCCACGCCCATGATCCCGCTGACCATCAGCAGGCACATCACGAACAGCACCACCAGGGCGGGCCGGCGCAGCAGGCTGCGCCGCGGCCCGGTCGGCTCCGGCGCCGTCCCGGCCTCCACGGGGGCCGGTCCGGTCACCCCGGCCCGGCGCAGCGCCAGGGCGAAGCCCAGCGCGCCCAGCAGGCCCAGCACGGCGAGCATCACCAGCGCCCAGCGCGCTCCGGCGAAGGCCACGACACCGGCGGTCAGGATGGGGCAGAAGACGAACAGCAGCTCCTGCGTGGTGGCCTCGGCCGCGTAGATCGCCTGCCGCTCCGGGCCGCGGGTGAGCCGCGGCCACAGGGCCCGCACGATCTGGTTCGCGGGGGTGCCGAACAGGCCGGTCCCGAGCGCCAGCGGGATGGACACCCACCACAGCGATCCCGGCAGCCACGTCAGTGCCAGCAGGCCCACCGTGAACACCACACCGCACACCAGCACCAGCCGGTCGGTGCCGCCCTTGTCCGCCATCCGCCCGCGCAGCGGCCCCACCAGCGCCATCCCCAGCGTGAACGCGCCCGCCACCAGGCCCGCCAGCGAGTAGGAGCCGGTCCAGTCGACCACCAGGAAGGTGACCGCGATCATCAGACCCGGGGTGTAGAAGCGCGCGGTCAGGGACCAGGCCAGCAGGGACAGCACATGGGGGACGGCGAAGAGCCGGCGATAGTTGGCGAGCACACTCCAAGATTATGCAGAGAGTGCAGGTCGGGGGCCATCCGATTATCGATACGACCGGTGTCATGGCCCTGCGCTCTACGGCGTGTCACCCCCGCCCGCCGGGCCGGGGCCCGCGACGCGCCCGGCCGCGCCCGGAATGATCGCCGCTTTCCCCCACGGGACGGTTGTTACCGGGCGTCCACCGGCCGGTACCGGCCCGTCCTTGCGGTGTACGGAGTCCCCGTTAGGGCATGATCGGTTTCTGTGAGGGACGTTCAGCTGGCCCGTGTGGCCGAGCAGTACGGTGTCGCGACGAGCTACGAGGACTGGCGGGGGCGCAGGGTCCCGGTCGACCCCGACGTCATCCGCCATGTCCTGGCCGCACTGGGCGCCGACCCGGACCGGGAGCCGCCGGACCGGGAGCCCGACCTGCTCCCTCCCGCGGTCGTCCTGCGCGAGGGCAAGGCGCCCGACCCGGTGCTCCCCGAGGGGGTGCACAGCACCGTCGAGACCGCCGACGGCTCCCTGCTGCCCTTCGACCAGGGCCTGCCCCTGGGCGTCCACACACTGCGCGTCACCCACCGCGGCACGGAGCACGACGCGCCCCTGCTGGTGGTCCCCGACCGGATCGACCCCACCGCCCTGCGCGAGAACCCGCGCCTGTGGGGGGTCATGACCCAGCTCTACAGCGTCCGCTCCCGGGCCTCCTGGGGCATCGGCGACCTGCGCGACCTCGCCGAGATCTCGGACTGGAGCGCCCGCGACCTGGGCGCCGACTTCGTCCTCATCAACCCGGTGCACGCCACCGAGCCCGTCGCCCCGGTGGAGCCCTCCCCGTACCTGCCGGTCAGCCGCCGCTACGCGAGCCCCCTGTACATCCGCATCGAGGACGTCCCGGAGTACTCCCGGCTGGACCCCGCCCAGCGCGAGGGCATCCAGCGCCTGGCCCGGCCGCTGCGCGAACGGGGCCGCACGGCGGACCTGCTCGACCGCGACGCCGTCTGGGAGGCCAAGCGGGCCGCCCTGGAGATCCTCTTCCAGGTGCCCCGGGCACCGGGCCGCGAGGCCGCGCTGCGCACCTACCTCGAACGCGAGGGCCGCCCCCTGGTGGAGTTCGCCACCTGGTCGGCGCTGGCGGAGGAGTACGGCCCCGACCACCGGACCTGGCCCGCGCACCTGCGCGACGTCACCGACGACGCCGTGGGCCGGGCCGCCCTGGACCGCTGGCCCCTGGTGGAGTTCCACCGCTGGCTCCAGTGGGTCCTGGACGAGCAGCTCGCCCAGGCCCAGACCACCGCACGCATGGGCGGCATGGGCACGGGCGTCGTGCACGACCTCGCCATCGGCGTGCAGGCGGGCGGCGCCGACGCCTGGATGTTCGGCGACGCCCTCGTCCAGGGACTGCACGTGGGCGCCCCGCCCGACGAGTTCAACAGCCTGGGCCAGGACTGGGGGCAGCCGCCCTGGCACCCGCGCCGCCTGGCCGAACGCGGCTACGGGCCGCTGCGCCAGATCCTGGGCCAGGCCCTGCGCCACTCCGGAGGGGTGCGCATCGACCACATCATGGGCCTGTTCCGCCTGTGGTGCGTGCCCGAGGGCGCCTCCGCCGACCAGGGCACCTACGTCTCCTTCGACCACGAGGGCACCGTCGGCGCCCTGCTGCTGGCCGCGCGCCGGGCCGACGCCGTCGTCATCGGCGAGGACCTGGGCACCGTCGAGCCCTGGGTGCGCGACCACCTGTCCGACCGCGGCATCCTGGGCACCTCGGTGCTCTGGTTCGAGCAGGGGGCCGACGGCTCCCCGCGCCCGCCCGGCGACTGGCGCACCGACTGCCTGGCCACGGTCGCCACCCACGACCTGCCCCCGGTGGCGTCGTTCCTGTCCGCCGAGCACGTCGAGCTGCGCGACCGGCTGGGGCTGCTGTCCCGGCCGGTGGAGGAGGAGCGGGCCGACGCCGAGGCCCGGGTGGAGCGCTGGCGGGCCCTGCTCGTGGAGCTGGGGCTGCTGGAGGAGGACGCCGACCCGCTGGCCGACCCGGCCGCCGTGGTCACCGCCATGCACGCCTACCTCATGGCGACCCCGGCCCGGATGGTGGGGGTGGCGCTCACCGACGTGGTGGGGGAGCGGCGCATGCAGAACCAGCCGGGCACCAGCACCGAGTACCCGAACTGGCGGATCCCGCTGACCAACGGCGAGGGCGAGCCAGTCCTGGTGGACGAGCTGCTCGCGGACCCGCGCATGGTGTCGCGCATCCGCCGCACCCTGGGCCCGCTCGGCGACGGGCGCGGCCGCACCCTGTAGCGCCCGGCCCGCGGGGCTCCGGATACGGGACGGGCCCGGGGAGGACGTCCCCGGGCCCGTCGCCTCCGTCGCGTCGACGCGGCTAGCGGGCCTCGCCGGCGGCGATGTCCACGGCGCGGGCCTTCAGCGCCCGCTCCACCCCGGCGCGCCCCTCCACCAGCAGGCGCCGCAGGGCGGGGGCGGGGGAGTTCTCGGCGATGTAGGCGTCGGTGCGCTCGATCGTCGCCTCCTCCACGAGGCCGCCCGGGTACATGAACTCGGCGAAGGTCTGCGCGAACTCGCCGGTCCACTTCTCCCAGGCCGGGGCCAGCTGCGCGAAGTACTTCTCCACGTAGGGCCGGTACAGGTCGGCCTGGCCCGGCTCCACGAAGCCCAGCAGCACCGACCGGAACTCGGCGTTGGCCAGCTCCTCGCCCACGATGCGGTCCCAGGCCGCGGCCTTGGCCGCCGCGGTCGGGATCGCCGCCCGCGCGCCGGCGGCGTGCCGCTGCCCGGCGGCCGTCGCGTCGTTCTTCAGCTCGGCGTCGATCTCCTCCTCGCCCGCCTTGCCGGTGGCCACCAGGCGGCGCAGCAGGGTCCACCGCAGCTCGGTGTCCACCACCAGGCCGTCCACGGTGATCGCGCCGTCCAGCAGCCCCCGGAGCAGGGACAGGTGGGCGTCGCCGACCGCGCTGGAGGCCAGCGCGTTGACGTAGGCCAGCTGCAGGTCGCCGCCGGGCTCGGCGGTCGTCAGCAGCTCGCGCAGGCGCTCCGACAGCTTCTCGAAGCCGAACGGGCGCCACGCCGGGTCGGCGTAGTTGTGCAGGGCGGAGACGGCCTGGCGCAGCAGCGTCTGGGCGACCATGACGTCGTCCACGCCGTCGATGCCGGAGATGACCAGGTCCACGTAGTCGCGGGCGGGCATCTCGCCGTCGCGGGTCATGTCCCAGGCGGCGCCGAAGGCCAGCGCGCGGGGCAGGGACTCCCGGATGCTCCCGATGCCGTCCACGACCGTGGCCAGGGACCGCTCGTCCAGCCGGATCTTGGTGAAGGTCAGGTCGTCGTCGTTGATGAGGACCAGGTCGGGGCGGGCCTTGCCGACCAGCTCCGGCACCTCGGTGCGGGCGCCGCTGACGTCCAGCTCCACCCGGTCGCGGCGCACGATGCCGTCCCCGGTGCGGTCGTACAGGCCGATCGCCAGCCGGTGCGAGCGCAGCGTCGGGTGCTCGGGGGCCGCTTCCTGGATCACCGCGAACGAGGTGAAGTCCCCGTTCGCGTCCACCTCGAAGTCCGGGCGCATCGTGTTGACGCCGGTGGTCTCCAGCCACTCGCGCGACCAGCCCGACAGGTCCCGGCCGGAGGCCGCCTCCAGGTGCTTGAGCAGGTCCTTCAGCTCGGTGTTGCCGAAGGCGAACTCCTGGAAGTAGGCGCGCACGCCCGCGAAGAACGCGTCCACGCCCACGTACGCCGCCAGCTGCTTGAGCACCGAGGCGCCCTTGGCGTAGGTGATGCCGTCGAAGTTCACCTCGACCGCCTGGATGTCGACCATGTCGGCGGCGATCGGGTGGGTGGAGGGCAGCTGGTCCTGGCGCAGCGCCCAGGACTTCTCCACGTTCGCGAACGTGGTCCAGGCGTCCGTCCACTTGGTGGCGTTGGCCTGGCAGTACACGCTGGCGTAGGTGGCGAAGGACTCGTTCAGCCACAGGTCGTCCCACCAGCGCATGGTGACCAGGTCGCCGAACCACATGTGCGCCATCTCGTGCAGGATCGTCTCGGCGCGCCGCTCGTAGCGGGCGTCGGTCACCCGGGAGCGGAAGACGTAGTCCTCCAGGAACGTGACGGCGCCCGCGTTCTCCATGGCGCCCGCGTTGAACTCCGGCACGAACAGCTGGTCGTACTTGCCGAAGGCGTAGCGGACCCCGAACAGGCCGTGGAAGAAGTCGAAGCCCTGCCTGGTGACCTCGAACAGGGCCTCGGAGTCCAGGTGCTCGGCCAGCGAGGCCCGGCAGAAGAGGCCCAGGTCGATGCCGTCGTGGGTGTCGCGCACCTCGTGGTACGGGCCGGCGACCAGCGCCGTGATGTAGGTGGACATGCGCTTCGTGGCGGGGAAGTGCCAGCGCACCCGCTCCTCGCCGGCCGCCTCGCGCGTCACGTCGGGCGCGCTGTTGGAGACCACGGTCCACGACGGCGGCGCGAACACGGTCAGCTCGAACGTCGCCTTCAGGTCCGGCTGGTCGAAGCACGCGAACATGCGGTGCGCGTCGGCGGTCTCGAACTGGGTGTACAGGTACACCGAGTCGTCCACCGGGTCCACGAACCGGTGCAGGCCCTCGCCGGTGCGCATGTAGGCGGCGTCGGCCACCACGGTCAGCTCGTTGTCGGCGGCCACCTCCGGCAGCGTCAGGCGCTCGCCGTCGAACAGCCCGGCCGGGTCGAGCTCCGCCCCGTTCAGCGTCGCCGACAGCACCCGGGGCGCCGCCAGCTCCACGAACGTCCGCGCACCCGGCTCCGAAGAGGAGAAGCGGACCACGGTGGTGGACCGGAAGGTCTCGTCCCCGGTGGTGAGGTCGAGTGTCACCTCGTAGGAGTCGACGCTCAGAATGCGCGCCCGCTCCCGAGCCTCGTCCCGGGTCAGGTTCCCTGCCACGCCACGCTCCCTCCACGGCCGCCGTCGTCGCCGGCCGGATCGCTTCACCGGGGACGACGGCGCGGGCCGGGGGAACTCCTCTGGGCGGGGCGTCGTCGGGGCCGGTGGATCGGTTGTCGATTCGGCTCCGATCCTGCCACGCACGGGGTCGGAATGCGCAACCGAAATCGAAGGTTGTAGCGCTACGTCGACCCCTGCGGGGCGCCGCCCCGACTCTTTGCGAGGAGCACTCCATGACGCAGACCGCCGCGGACGCGGGCGAGCAGGACATCGCCTACGCGGACATGTGGTTCGATCCGGCCTGCCCCTGGGCCTGGATCACCTCCCGTTGGCTGCTGGAGGTCGAGAAGGTCCGGCCGGTGCGGGTGCGCTGGCACGTGATGAGCCTGGGCGTCCTCAACGAGGGCCGCGACCTCCCCGAGGACTACCGCGAGCTGCTGGACCGGTCCTGGTCCGCGGTGCGCGTGTGCATCGCCGCCGAGCAGCGCTTCGGGGCCGAGGTCCTGGGCGCCCTGTACACCGCTCTGGGCACCCGCTTCCACAACAACGACGAGCCCCGCACCGACGAGACGATCCGCGCCGCCCTGGCCGACGCGGGCCTGCCCGGGAACCTGGCGGAGGCCGGCGGGTCCACCGAGTACGACGAGGCCCTGCGCGCCTCCCACGCCGAGGCCATGAAGCTGGTCGGCGAGGACGTGGGCACACCCGTCGTCCAGGTCGAGGACGTCGCGTTCTTCGGCCCGGTCATCACCCCCATCCCCCGTGGGGAGGAGGCGGGGAGGCTCTGGGACGGCGTCCGCCTGGTCGCCGGCACCGAGGGCTTCTTCGAGCTCAAGCGCACCCGCACCCGCGGCCCGGTCTTCGACTGACGCGGGAGCGCGGCGGAACGGCACGTCGGCGCGCCGCGCCCGGTCCCCGGGCGCGGCGCGATCCGGGGTGCGCGCGGGTGCACACTGGAGGGGGCCGCGGCGGCGGCCGCCCACGACGACGGAAGGACCGGCCGTGCCCGAACCCGACGACGAACGCAGGGTCGAGTTCCTCGACGACCTCGACGTCCTGCCCGACACCACCTCCGACGAGGGCGCGCTGGGCTGGGGCGACGACGTCTCCGACGACTCCACCGACCGCCTGATCGCCGAGCGCCCCCCGCACTGGGACTGAGGGCCCCGCGGCCGGGGGCTCCGCGCCGGCGCCGGGGGACCGGGCCCGGCCCGGCCGTCATCGGCGGGTCCACCGGTCGTGCCTCCCGCACTGGCCGACCGAATCCGGTTCTGCGACAGTGGGGGCATGCGATCCCTCTACATCGACGGCGCCTGGCGCGACTCCGCCTCCGACGAGGCCCTGGACGTGATCGACCCGGCGACCGAGCAGGTCATCGACACCGTTCCGGCCGGGGACCCCAAGGACGTCGACGCCGCGGTCGCGGCCGCGGCGGCCGCCCTCCCGGCCTGGTCGGCCCTGGCCCCCGGCCGCCGCGTCACCCACCTCGCCCACGCGCTGGACCTCTTCAACGAGCGCATCGACGACATCGCCGCCCTGCTCACCCGCGACATGGGCGCGCCGGTCAAGTTCTCCCGCAGCGTGCAGGCGGGCCTGCCCGCGCTCATGTTCCGGACCTACATCGACCTGGTCGAGGAGACCGGCGAGCGCTACTTCGAGGGCGAGAAGCTGGGCAACTCGCTCATCGTCCGCGAGCCGGTCGGCGTGGTGGGCGCCATCACGCCGTGGAACTACCCGCTGCACCAGATCGTGCTCAAGGTCGTGCCCGCCCTGCTGGCGGGCAACACGGTCGTCCTCAAGCCCAGCGAGGTCGCCCCGCTGAGCGCCTACGCCCTGGCCGAGGTGTTCCACGACGCGGGCCTGCCCGCGGGCGTGTTCAACCTGGTCTCGGGCACCGGCCCGGTCGTCGGCGAGGCCATCGCCGCCCACCCGGGCGTCGACATGGTCTCGTTCACCGGCTCCACCCGCGCGGGCGTGCGCGTCTCCCAGGTGGCCGCCGAGACCGTCAAGCGGGTCGCCCTGGAGCTGGGCGGCAAGTCGCCCAACGTGATCCTGCCCGACGCCGACCTCACCGCCGCCGTCAAGCGCGGCGTCGCCGACGTCATGCGCAACACCGGCCAGAGCTGCAACGCCCTCACCCGCATGCTCGTCCACCGCGACTCCTACGAGGAGGCCGTCGCCCTGGCCGCGCAGGCCGCCGCCAAATACGTCCCGGGCGACCCCAAGGAGGAGTCCACCCGGCTGGGCCCGCTGGTCTCCGCGGCCCAGCTCGACAAGGTCCGCTCCTACATCGAGCTCGGCGTCCGGGAGGGCGCCCGCCTGGTCGCCGGCGGCCCCGAGCCCGTCGAGGGGCCGGGCTACCACGTGCGCCCCACGGTCTTCGCCGACGTCGGCAACGACATGCGCATCGCCCGGGAGGAGATCTTCGGGCCGGTCCTGGTCCTCATCCCCTACGACACCGAGGAGGAGGCCGTGGCCATCGCCAACGACACCGACTACGGCCTCAGCG
This sequence comes from Nocardiopsis sp. NPDC006139, assembly GCF_040614155.1. NCBI lineage: Bacteria > Bacillati > Actinomycetota > Actinomycetes > Streptosporangiales > Nocardiopsidaceae > Nocardiopsis > Nocardiopsis sp. NPDC006139. Next base: position 12,695 of record NZ_JBEXTT010000009.1, on the reverse strand, counting down.
CCGCGGTGTGGTCGGGCGACCCCGAACGCGGCCTGGCGGTCGCCCGCCGCCTGCGGGCCGGGCAGGTGGAGCTCAACGGCGGCGCGCTCAACCCCCGCGCCCCCTTCGGCGGCTACAAGCGCTCCGGCAACGGGCGCGAGTGGGGACTCCCCGGCCTGGAGGAGTTCTGCGAGATCAAGGCCGTGCAGATGTGACCGGCCGATGTGTCAGGACTCACGGGCCGGAACGGTTCATACCAGGAATCGGCCCCGGTGAGAATCGCGTTGAGGGGTGTGGAAAAATTCCGACTGGTCATCCCTGGTCGAACCCAATCGAGGTGTGAGTTGAGCAACAAGCCCGCGGTCTCCAAGGCAGGACCCCTCGGCAAGGACATCAAGATGATCGTGATCAGCAACGTGATCGCGATCGCCTCCATGGCCCTCTTCGCCGTGCTGGGTCTGAGCGTCGCGGCCGCCGCAGGCGCCGCCTGACCCTCGGTCACAGACGCGTCCGACGCCCCGCCCGTCCCCTCGACGGGCGGGGCGTCGTGCATCCCCGCCCCGGCGACCTGCGACACTGTGTCCGTGCGTGTTTACCTTGGATCAGATCATGCGGGCTACGAGCTCAAAGAACACCTCGTCTCCTGGCTGAAGGAGCGCGGCCACGAGGTCGTCGACGCCGGGCCCTTCGCCTACGACGCGGTGGACGACTACCCGCCCTTCGTCCTGCGCGCCGCCGAGGGCGTCGCCGCCGACCCCGGTGCGCTGGGCATCGTCATCGGCGGCTCAGGCAACGGCGAGCAGATCGCCGCGAACAAGGTCGCGGGCGTCCGCGCCGCCCTGGCCTGGAGCGAGGACACCGCCCGGCTGGCGCGCGAGCACAACGACGCCAACGTGCTCGGCATCGGCGGCCGGATGCACACCCTGGACGAGGCCACGCGCTTCGTCGAGGTCTTCCTGGCCACGCCCTACAGCGACGAGGAGCGGCACACCCGCCGCATCGCGATGCTGAGCGCCTACGAGGAGACCGGCGAGCTCCCGCCCCTGCCCTGAGGACCCCTCCCGGCCCCGCCGGGAACCGAGCGCCCCCGCCCGTGAACCCGGGCGGGGGCGTCCGCGTACGGGGCCCCGGGAACGGGTTTGGGCTGATCCCAAACCCTCGATTATGGGGGAGAACACCGACGGATGCACGTGCCAGTCGGACATCCCCCGCGCTACAGTTCGTGCACAGCGGCTCGGTTCCGTCCCGGCCGCCGCCCGGCGGTGCCCTCGGCCCGCCGCCACGACCGCGGGCGGGTCCCCACACCGCCCTCAGCCCGTCGCACGTCCCGAGCCGGGGACGGCGCCGGAGCCCCGCCGGACCGCCACGGTCGCGGCACGGGCCACCCGAGCCGACCGAGACCGAACCCCCACGGGCGGGCGCGCCCGCACAGAGGATTGATGAAGCCCACACCGAACGCCAAGGCCGCCCGACTGCTGCGCACCACCGCGCAGCGGATCGTCGCGGTCCTCCGGCGCAAGGTGCTCTTCCGCTACCGGCTCGTCCTGATCACCCTGGTCACCCTGGCCGTCGGCATCGGCGTCGGCGCCGTCTGGGGCCCGGCCGGGTGGTTCCCGCCCAGCTCCACCATCCTCACCGTCCTGGCCGGCGGCCTGCTGCTCAAGCGCAAGAGCCTGGCGGCCCTGCTCGCCGTGGTCGCGGCCGTCCTGGTCTTCGTCGCCTTCATGCTCGACTTCGGGCAGGTCGGCCCCGGGCTGCTGGTCACCATCGGCGTCACCGCGGTGCTGTCCTACCTGCTGTCGGGCGTGCGCGAACGCCTGGGCGTGCAGGGCCTGAGCGGCGAGATGATGCTCCTCGACCTGCGCGACCGGCTGCGCCAGCAGGGCCGGCTGCCCGGGCTGCCGTCCGGCTGGGGCCGCACCGCCGTCCTGCGCCAGGCCGGGGGCTCCTCCTTCGGCGGCGACTTCGTCGTCTCCGACCGCGACGGCGACCGGCTGGACATCGCCGTGGTCGACGTCTCCGGCAAGGGCGTCGACGCCGGGACCCGCGCCCTGATGCTCTCGGGCGCCTTCAGCGGGCTCATCGGCGCGGTGCCCACCAAGGACTTCCTCGCCCACTGCAACGACTACCTCATGCGCACCGGCGGCGGTGAGGGATTCGTCACCGCCGTCCACCTCAGTGTGGACCTGTCCACCGGCGAGTACAGCATCGCCTCCGCCGGGCACCCGCCCGCGGTCCACTACGACGCCGGTACCGGCTCCTGGACCACCACCGAGGCCAAGGGCGTGGTCCTGGGCGTCATCCCGGAGATGACCTACACCTCGGTCCGCGGCCGCCTGCGGCCCGGCGACGCCCTCATGCTCTACACGGACGGCCTCATCGAGACCCCCGGCGAGGACCTCGACGCCGGCATCGACCGCCTGCTCGGCGCGGCCGAGACCCTGGTGACCAGGGGTTTCTCGACCGGTGCCGGGAAGATGGTCGACGCCCTCAGCAAGGACAAGAACGACGACTGCGCCCTGGTCGTCCTCTGGCGCGACTGACCCCCGGCGACACCCCCGGACGGGGCGGCGGACCCGTGCGCGGCCCCCGGACGGGTAAGGTTCGGGGTGCTCCCCGTCCCGCGTACGGCGGCCGTCCCCGTACACGTCCCCGGATACCCGTGCGCGCCCTCCCCATCCCCGGCGCCGACTCCGCGCGGTCCACCACACCAGTGACGACGGGACCCGGAGCCGTCATACGCAACCGGTGTCGCCCGCGGCCGTGCCCTGCGGGCGGAGGAGAACGCGAGGGGGTGCTTCGCATGTCAGAAGGCGAGCGCGCTGAAGAACTCACCGAACTGGTCGAGAACAACGACCTGACGGGAATCCGGCTCTGGTTGGCCGAACATAGGCCCTACGAGATCGCCGACGAGCTCGCCCGCATGGCGGGCAGGCAGGCGATCATCCCCTTCCGGCTCCTGGACAAGGACCGCGAGCTGGAGGTCTTCGAGGAACTCGACCCCGGCCAGCAGCAGGCCATCCTCCTGGGCCTGCGCGACAGCGCCTTCCACGAGCTCCTGGAGGAGATGGACCCCGACGACCGGGCCCGCCTCATCGGGGAGGCCCCGGCCAAGATCGCCACCCGCGCCCTGGCCGGCCTCAGCCCCGCGGAGCGCCGGATGACGGCGGCGCTGCTGGGCTACCCCGAGGACGCCGTCGGCCGGTTCATGACGCCCGAGACGGTCGTCCTGCACCGCGACCTCACCGTGGGCCGCGCCCTGGAGATCGTCCGTGCCAAAGGAGCCGACGCCGAGACCATCTACACGCTCCCCGTGGTCACCGACGGCCGCCGCCTGGTCGGCACCGTAACCCTGGGCGACCTGGTCGTCAACGACGACGCCCGGCTGCTCAAGGACATCGTGGACGTCCTGGCCCCGCAGGTGCGGGCCACCCACCCGGCCGAGGACGCCGCCCGCCTGATGCAGGAGGCCAATCTGGTCTCCCTGCCGGTGGTCGACTCCGAGGACCGGTTCGTGGGCCTGCTGACCTTCGACGACGCCCTGGAGCTCATCGAGGCGGCGGACTCCGAGGACATGGCCCGCCAGTCCGGTGCCAGCCCCGTCGGCGACCACTACGTCAGCGTCGGGGTGCTGCGCCTGGTCGGAGCCCGCTCGGTGTGGCTCATGCTGCTCATCGTGGCCGCCACCCTCACCGTCAACGTGATGCAGGTCTTCGAGGCCACCCTGGAGGAGGTCACGGCGCTGGCGGTGTTCGTGCCGATGCTCATCGGCACCGGCGGCAACGTCGGCGCCCAGTCCGCCACCGCGATCGTGCGCGCCCTGGCCGTCGGCGAGGTGCGGGTCCGAGACCTGCCCCAGGTCATCTGGAAGGAGGCCCGGGTCGGGCTGCTGCTCGGCGTGATGCTGGCCGGCCTGGCGCTGGCCATCGGCGCCCTGCTGGTCGGGTTCCAGGTCGCCGTGGTGGTGGCCTGCTCGGTCATCGCCATCTGCACCTGGGCGGCGATCATCGGCTCGTCGATGCCGCTGCTGGCCCGCAAGGTGGGCGTGGACCCGGCCGTGGTGTCCTCGCCGATGGTGGCGACCCTGGTGGACGCCACCGGCCTGATCATCTACTTCTCGGTCGCTCGGCTCATCCTGCACATATGACACGGGGGCATAACCGGCGTGACACCGGGTATCGCCTTGGGTGCAGGACGGACCTGAGGGGGGAATCCATGTCCGGTGCCGGAGATGCGTTCGACAAACTGAGGAAGGCCGTCGACGACAACGCCGACAAGGTCGAGGGGCTGGTCGGCAAGGCCGCGAACGCCGCCAAGAAGGCGACCGGCGGCGCCCATGACGACAAGATCGACAAGGGGGCCGACGCCGCCACCGACTACCTGCGCAAGCGTGCCCGGGAGAACAGGGAGCGGTAACACGGTTCGGCGGGGCGGGACCGGGCGTCCACAATATGGAGATGCCCGATCCCGCCCCGACCCGTTTCCAGGTCGTCCTGGCCCGAGTCCGCGTCCCCCTCATGTGGGCCGCGGGCGCCGCTCTGCTCGCCGGGTACGCCGGCCTGTCGTGGTGGGCGGGCTGGTCCCTGTTCGCCGTCGCGCTGGCCGTGTACTTGCGCCTGGGCACCGTCCGCTGCGCCCCGCGGGTGCTGCGGCCCCCGGTGCGGGGGCGCTGGATGGCGCTGACGAGCCCGGTGGACGCGGTCCCCAGCCAGGGGACCCACGCCTACGGGCAGACCCACGCCCTGGGGCTGGTCGCCGAGGACGGGACCCGGCCCGACATCGGGTGGCGGCCGCTGAGCCGCCCCCCGGAGGACTTCCCCGCGTTCGGGAGGCCCGTCTACGCGCCCGCCGACGGGGTCGTGGTCGCCGTGCACGACCGGAGCCGCGACCACCGCAGCCGCAACTCCTGGCCGTGGCTGCTGGGCTCGGTCCTGGAGAACACGCTGCGCGAGCTGCGCGGCCCGGCGGGCCTGCTGGGCAACCACGTGGTCATCGACGTCGGCGGCGCGTACGTGCTGCTGGGCCACCTGCGGAAGGGCTCCGTCGGGGTCCGCCGAGGGGACCGGGTGGCGGCGGGCGCCCTGATCGCCCGCTGCGGCAACTCGGGGGCGTGCACCGAGCCGCAGCTTCGGATGCAGCTGATGGACCACCGGTGGCCGCTGGTGGCGGCGGGGCTGCCGTTCCTGTGGGAGGCGGGCTGGGACGGGGGGTCCGACACCGCGGGGCTTCCCGAGACCTGGCGGCCGTTCGACGTCCCCGCTGGTCAGAGCGGTCCGGAGGCGGGTTACCCTGAGGCTGATGAGGTAAGGCGAACCTAAGGTTCGGGTGAGGAGGACGGTGTGGGCGAGATCGACGGGCGGCCCTGCCGGCTCACGGTCTGCCGCGGCTGCTGCTGCGGGACGAAGAAGAAGGTCCCGGGCGTCGACCACAAGGCCCAGCTCGCCCGCCTGTCCGCCATCGACGACCACGCCGGCCGCACCGTCCCGGTCCGCACCAGCAAGTGCCTGGGCATCTGCTTCCAGGCCAACGTGGTGGTCGTGCAGCCCTCCCAGAAGGGCCACGCCGCCGGGGGGCGGCCCGTGTGGCTCGGGGAGATGACCGAGGACGGGCTCCTCGACGCCCTCGACGACTGGATCTTCGAGGGCGGCCCGGGCCTGGCCCCGCTCCCCGACGTCCTGGCCGGCCACGTCACCTCCAAGGACGCCAAGAAGCCCAAGAAGCGCAAGCGGCCCAAGAAGGCCAAGGCCATGGAGAAGGAGCGCAGGAAGGCGAAGGAGCGCAAGGCCGAGAAGGCCTCCCGCCGGCCCGGGAAGAAGGGCAAGGGGGAGAAGGACGGGAAGAAGAAGGGCCGGAAGAAGGACGAGCGCCGCAAGAAGAAGTAGCGCGGCGCCCGCCCCCGGGTCCCGTCAGTGGTCCTGCGGCGCGAACTGGGTCCGGTACAGCGCCGTGTACAGGCCGCCCCGGCCCAGCAGCTCCTCGTGGGTGCCCCGCTCCAGGATCCGCCCGTCCTCCAGGACCAGGATCTGGTCGGCCTCGCGCACCGTCGCCAGCCGGTGCGCGATCACCAGGGAGGTGCGCCCGGACAGGGCCTCGGCCAGCGCCTCCTGCACCGCCGCCTCCGACTCCGAGTCCAGGTGCGCGGTGGCCTCGTCCAGCACCACCACCGACGGCGAGCGCAGCAGCAGCCGGGCGATCGCCAGACGCTGCTTCTCGCCGCCCGACAGCCGGTAGCCGCGGTCGCCCACCATCGTGTCCAGCCCGTCGGGCAGCTGCTCCAGCAGCGGGCCCAGCCGCGCCATCCGCAGCGCCGCCTCCATCTCCTCGTCGGTGGCGTCGGGCTTGGCATAGCGCAGGTTCGCGCCCACCGTGTCGTGGAACAGCTGGGCGTCCTGGGTGACCACTCCCACGGCCTCGCGCAGCGAGTCGGAGGTGGCCTCGCGCAGGTCCAGCCCGCCGACGCGCACCGCACCCTCGGTCGGGTCGTACAGCCGCGACACCAGGTGCGTCAGCGTCGTCTTGCCCGCGCCGGAGGGGCCCACCAGGGCCACCATCGTCCCGGGCTCGGCCCGCAGCGACACCCCGCTCAGCACCTGGGTGTCGTCGGAGCCGCGCCCCTGCGGGTTCAGTTCCAGCGACGCCACCGAGGTCTCCTCGGCGCCCGGGTAGCGGAACGACACGTTGTCGAACTCCACCCCCACCGGGCCCCGCGGGATCGGCCTGGCGTCCGGGGACTCCTTGATCGCGGGGTCCAGGTCCAGGATCTCGAAGACCCGGTCGAACGACACCAGCGCGGTCATGATCTCCACGTGCACGTTGGACAGGCTCGTCACCGGCCCGTACAGGCGCACCATCAGCGTGGTCAGCGCCACCAGGGTGCCGACCTCGAACGCGCCGTCCACGGCCAGCAGGCCCCCGACGCCGTAGACCATCGCGGTGGCCAGCGCGGTGACGGTGCCCAGCATCGTGAACAGCAGGCCGCCGAACACGGCCTGGCGCACGCCCAGGTCGCGCACCCGGCCGGCCCGGCGGGCGAACCCGTCGGCCTCGTCCCGCGGGCGGCCGTACAGCTTGACCAGCATGGCGCCGCCGACGTTGAACCGCTCCGTCATCAGGGAGCTCATGTCGGCGTTGGTGTCCATGGCGTCCCGCGAGATGTGCGCCAGCCTGCGGCCGATCAGCTTGGCGGGGATGAGGAACAGCGGTACCAGCGCCAGCGCCAGCAGGGTCACCTGCCAGGACAGCGCCAGCATGGTGATGATCACGGCGGTGGCGCTCACCAGGTTGGACACCACCGACTGCAGGACCGAGGTGATCGCCCGCTGGGCGCCGACCACGTCGGTGTTCAGCCGGCTGATCAGCGAGCCGGTCTGGGTGCGGGTGAAGAACGCCAGCGGCATCTTCTGCACGTGGGTGAAGACCTGCGTGCGCAGCAGGTAGATGACGCCCTCGCCGATGCGGGCGGACAGCCACCGGCCGGTCAGCGCGAGCGCGCCCTCCAGCAGGGCCAGGCCGCCCGCGGCGGCGGCCAGGCCGATCACCAGGGGGCGGTTCCCCGCGACGATGCCCCGGTCGATGATCGCCTTGAGCAGCAGCGGGTTGGCCACCACGATGGCGGCGCCGACCGACGTCACGAGCAGGAACAGAAGTATCGCCCGCCAGTGGGGGCGGGCGTAGGAGATGATGCGACGGGTGATGCCGGGGGGCAGTGCCTGCCCCCGGGCGCTTCCGTCGTTGACCAGGGCCCTGTAGGAGGGCCGACCGGACATCATGGTCATACGGGCCTCGATTCGCGTTACGCGTGGGTCAACAACCGTCCGCGCCCACCGCTTCCCGAGGCGTCCGGGGTGCTCAGAGGGCTCGGGCGAGCCTGCCCAGCGCCGCGGTGGTGGAGCGGCCGGGGGTGAAGGGCAGCTCCCAGGCGAGGGCGTCCAGCGCCTCGGCGCCCAGGATCTTGGCGCGGGTGTAGCGGTCTCCGGCGGTGAAGGCCAGGGCCGCCGGGGCCAGCGGCCGCAGGACCTCGGCGTAGGCCGACCAGTCGGCCACCCCGGGGGGGCCGTCGATGATGAAGGAGCCGGCCACGCAGCCCAGGGCGGCGATGGTCTCGGCGCGCTCCTCGGCCGGGTTGACCGGGCGTCCGGGCCCCTTCCAGGCGCGGACGCGCTCGTCGCACTCGATGCCGACGACCAGGGGCAGGCCGCGGTCGGCGATGGCTTGGAGGAAGCGGATGTGGCCGACGTGCAGGACGTCGAAGACCCCGGTGACGACGGCGGGGCGCTCCAGCCCCTCCGGCCGCTCGAACCAGCGTGTGCTCAGCGCAGTACCCGTGCCCGTGTCCGCCATCCAGTCACCCGATCCTCACAGGGGTGCCCGTGTCCGGTCTCGTCGGCGACCCCGCCCGAAAGGTCAACGTACCCGGTCGGGCCGGGTATTCCGCCTCCGGGCCCGAACGGTGTTCGGCCCTGTGGGGGAGTTCACCCGGACCGGTCCGCTGGGGCCGCGCACGACGGCGGGGGCCGGTGCTCGCGCACCGGCCCCCGCAGTGTGAAGAGCGGGCGACGAGAATCGAACTCGCATGACCAGCTTGGAAGGCTGGGGTTCTACCATTGAACTACGCCCGCGTGGCGCCGGAGCCTTCGAGTTTCCTCTAGACTCGTTGAGCCGACGGGGACAAGACTACAGTCTCCGCAGCGTTGGTCGCACACCCCTTTCCCGGGTCCGTGCGGGCGGCGTGTTCGGTCCGTGCCGGGAACCCGGAGCCGAACACGGTGTTCGGGGAGCAGGCGCACGGGGTGTGGCGCAGCTTGGTTAGCGCGCATGCTTTGGGAGCATGAGGCCGCGGGTTCGAATCCCGCCACCCCGACGAAACCGGCCACGGCGGCGGCTCCGGCCGTGCGCGGTGGCCCCCTGCGCATCTGCCCTAGACTTGGTGCGATCAGCAGGAAACTGTAAGTCCCAGCCCGTCGCAGGGCACCCCGTCGCCGGAGATCGTCAGATCGGGCGGGGGTGCACGCGTGCATTCGCCGTTGTGTGGTGCGCCTGCGGGCCGACGCGGACACCAGCCGGCAAACCTAGGAGTACCGCCCCGTGAAGACCGTTGTCGAGGAGCTGAGCCCGACCCGGGTCAAGCTGACCATCGAGGTGCCCTTCGAGGAGCTCGATCACGCTTTCGACGTGACCTACAAGTCGCTCGCGAAGCAGGTTCGGATCAAGGGCTTCCGCCCGGGCAAGGCGCCGGCGCGACTGATCGACCGTTACGTCGGTCGCGGCGCTGTGATCAGCGAAGCGGTCAACCACGCCGTTCCCGAGCTCTACAACGAGGCCATCCAGAAGGAGGAGATCTTCGCGCTCGGCCAGCCCGACGTGGAGGTCACCAAGCTGGAGGACAACGACGAGCTCGCCTTCACGGCCGAGGTCGACGTCCGCCCCAAGTTCGAGGTCGCCGACTACAAGGGGATCGAGGTGACCGTCGACAGCGCCGAGGTCACCGAGGAGCAGATCGACGAGCAGCTCGGCTTCCTGCGCGAGCGCTTCTCGACCCTGGTCGGCGCCGAGCGCCCGGTCGAGGACGGGGACCACGTCTCCATCGACCTGTCCGCCGCCATCGACGGTGAGAAGCTCGAGGACGTCGCCGTGAGCGGCTACTCCTACGAGGTCGGCACCAACACCATGCTGGAGGGCCTCGACGAGACCCTGCGCGGCATGGAGGCCGGTGCCGAGGCCACCTTCACCACCACCCTGGTGGGCGGCGAGCACGAGGGCAAGGAGGCGGACGTCACCGTCACCGTGCACAGCGTCAAGGTGAAGGAGCTGCCCGAGCTGGACGACGAGTTCGCCCAGCTGGCCAGCGAGTTCGACACCATCGACGAGCTGCGCGGGGACGTGCGCAAGCGCATGACCGAGGTGCGCCGCCTCCAGCAGCTGTCCTCCGCCCGTGACAAGGCCCTGGAGAAGCTGATCGAGTCGATCGAGCTGCCGCTGCCCGACGCGGTCGTCGACGAGGAGATCCAGCGCCGCCGCGAGAGCCTGGAGCAGCAGCTCGCGCAGAGCGGCCTCACCAAGGAGGCCTACCTCGAGTCGCAGGAGAAGACCGAGGAGGAGTTCGAGGAGGAGCTGACCACCGGCGCCCGCTCCGCGGTCAAGGCCGGGTTCATCCTCGACCAGCTGGCCATCCAGGAGGACCTGAGCGCCGACCAGGGCGAGCTCAGCCAGTACGTGTTCGAGCAGGCCCAGCGCATGGGCGTCAGCCCGGACCAGCTGGCCCAGCACCTGGTGCAGTCCAACCAGATCCGCGTCGCCTTCACCGAGGTCGTCCGCGGCAAGGCCATGGACCTGGTGCTGTCCTCCGCGAAGGTCACCGACGAGGACGGCAACGTCATCGAGCAGGAGACCGCCGAGGAGAAGTCGGCCAAGGCCGCCGCCGAGGCCGCTGCCGCGGCCGAGGGCCTGGAGGTCCTGGAGGACGCCGAGGAGGCCCCCGCGGCCGAGGCGACCGAGGACGCCAAGGACACCGAGGCCAAGGCCGACGAGGCCAAGTAGCCCCGGCCGCCGCGCCGAGCGCTCACGGGCCCCGCACGACCCTCCCGGGTCGGGCGGGGCCCGCCGCTTTCCCCGGGCCGCGCCGACCGGGCTCCGAGGGGGTTCGGGCGGTGCGGTGCGGCACCGGAGCGCCCGTTATTCCCGCTCCCGACCGCGTTCTTGTTCGCCTTCGGGAGAACAGGGCCTGCCGGGCTTGCGTCACCCTGCGCTCAAAGCGAACAGGCACGGTATCCGTGCAACCCCGGTGTCGGTCGGCGTTAGTGTCGCTGTATCGCAACCGTTTCGATTCCGGAGCAGGTGACGAGAGTGCCGCCGATCTTTGATGAGTCCTCGCGATTCGACGCTCGTACGTCGGAGCCGCAGTTTTCCCCTTTTCTTGAGCAGACGCCTCAGCGCCTGTTGCGCCAGCGAATCGTTTTCCTCGGCCAGCAGGTCGACGACGAGATCGCCAACCGCCTGGTGGGCGAGCTCCTGCTGCTGTCCGCGGAGGACCGCCAGCGGGACATCACCCTGTACATCAACTCGCCCGGCGGTTCCGTGACCGCGGGCATGGCGATCTACGACGTGATGCAGTACATCCCCAACGACGTCCGCACCGTGGGCATCGGCATGGCCGCCTCGATGGGCCAGATGCTCCTGTGCGCCGGTGCCCCCGGCAAGCGCTACGCGCTGCCGCACACCCGGGTCATGATGCACCAGCCGTCCGGCGGCATCGGGGGCACCGCCTCCGACATCCGCATCCTCGCGGACCAGCTGCTGTACGTGAAGAAGATGTTCATCGAGAAGATCTCCGAGCACACCGGTCAGACGGTCGAGCAGATCGAGAAGGACGCCGACCGCGACCGCTGGTTCACCGCGCAGGAGGCCAAGGACTACGGCTTCATCGACGAGGTCCTGGAGGGCACGCTCGACGTGGCCCAGGATCGCGGCTAGCGATCGGTCGGTGATCGGAACCGTCGGGTCCCGGAGCACCCGGGACCGGCACGGTGACCCCGCCCGACCCGGCGGTGCCGGGATCGGCGTAGTGCGTGGAAGCGTGGAAGGCGTGAAATGACCGAGTTCAATCCCTTTATCGGCGGCACGGCCCCGATGTCTCCCCAGGGCCGCTACGTCCTGCCGTCCTACGTGGAGCGGACGTCCTACGGCGTCAAGGAGATGAATCCGTACAACAAGCTCTTCGAGGAGCGGATCATCTTCGTCGGCGTGCAGATCGACGACACGTCGGCCAACGACCTGATGGCGCAGCTCATCACGCTGGAGCAGCTCGACTCCGAGCGCGACATCCAGATGTACATCAACTCGCCCGGCGGGTCGTTCACCTCGCTCATGGCGATCTACGACACCATGCAGTTCGTCCGCCCGGACATCCAGACGGTGTGCATCGGCCAGGCCGCCTCCGCCGCGGCGATCCTGCTGGCCGGCGGGACCAAGGGCAAGCGGGGCGCGCTGCCCAACGCCCGCATCCTGATCCACCAGCCCGCCACCGAGGGCATGCACGGCCAGGCCAGCGACATCGAGATCCAGGCCAACGAGATCACCCGGATCCGCACCCAGCTGGAGACCACCCTGGCGCGGCACACGGGCCGCACGCCCGAGCAGGTGTCCAAGGACATCGAGCGCGACAAGATCCTCACGGCCGAGGAGGCCAAGGATTACGGCATCATCGACTTCGTGCTCCCTTACCGCAAGGCCTCCCTGAACAAGTAGACCCTGCGGGCACAGGTCGAGAAGGCGTCGACCGGACCGGCCGCCAACCCGCCCGGAAGGGCCCGGTGGTGAAGCCGGTCCGGTTTTTCGCTTAGTCTGGCGAAAGAGCGACACACGGATCGCCCGTCCGTGAACGGACGGGTGCGGGGTATCGGACCCCGCACCGCCGCGGTACGCGGCATCGGCGGCCTTAGTTTCGAGGAGTGGCTGGGTGGCACGCATCGGCGACGGCGGGGACCTGCTGAAGTGCTCGTTCTGCGGCAAGAGCCAGAAGCAGGTGAAGAAGCTCATCGCCGGCCCCGGCGTCTACATCTGCGATGAGTGCATCGACCTCTGCAACGAGATCATCGAGGAGGAGCTCGCCGACTCCACCGAGCTCTCCTGGGATGCGTTGCCCAAGCCGCGGGAGATCTACGAGTTCCTGGATTCGTATGTGATCGGGCAGGAGCAGGCGAAGAAGGCGTTGTCGGTGG